>JBBQML010000258.1:0-6724 GCA_038328885.1 Verrucomicrobiota bacterium
CTGACGTCCTCGTGGTTGCCCCGCACGAGCAGCACTTGGTCGGGGCTGGCCAGCTTCAGACGGAACAGGGTGTAGAGCACCTCGACCCCGTATTGGCCGCGGTCGGTGTAGTCGCCGAGGAAGACCAGGCGCAGGTCCGCTCCCGCCACCCGGAAGCCGTCGAGGTGACCTTCACGGTTCAGGTGGTCAAGGTAGGCGAGCAGCGAATGGATATCGCCGTGCAGGTCCCCGTGGAAGAACAGCCGGGTGCCGGCGGGGACCTCGTGTCGTGCGGCGTAGGGCTGAAATGGCGTCTGCGGCTGGAGGTAGTACGCCGCGTCGAGGTTGAAGAACGTCTCGGATTCTGGCGGGCCGTCCAGCCAGGCGTCAGCCCGGGCGAGCGCGCCCGTGCGACAGAGGTCGAGGAAGGGGCCGAGCGCCGCGTCGAATTCCGCGAACGACCGGAGCGGGAGGAGGTCCCGGGGTGGGGGTCTTCCACCAAGTTCGCGATTCGAGGGCAGTCGCTGGCAGGCGGTTTGCCACGCCGCATAGTCAGGCCACGCCACGCCTGGCTCCCGGCTTGCCGCCGCGCCTGCGTTCGGCGCCGGGGCAACCATCCATAGGATCAACCCGAGGAATCCCCACGCGACCCACCGCAGGTCACGGCGACCGGTACCGCCAACCGGGGAATGCATGGGTCCGGGCCGACGAGTGGTCGCGGACTTGGCTTCCAGGCAGGGGGGCAAAGTCATGACGGGTGTGGGCACAGCCGCGAAGGAAATGCTCCACTCAGCCCTCGGATACAAGCCTCGGAGCTCCCGGGGTGGAAGGAGGCGGGGTGCGACCTGCGGTTTACCGACGGCTCACACACGGATGCCAGGCGGGACCGTTCAGCGACGGCGCTTTCCGGCGGGTGCGGCGAAGTAACCACTCGCTCCCACGCGCCCACCTCGCACGCGCCCGGTGGGCAACGACGCCTTGCGGCCTTCGTCCAGGGCGAGGGCGTATTGGTACTCGAAACCCTCGAGCTTCACGCGTTCGATCCGCTGCTTGATGAACTTCTCGATCGCCGCCACCCGGGGGGCGTCCTCGGTCATCATGATCGTGAACGCATCACCACTCGTCTTGGCTCGGCCCGTGCGCCCGATCCGGTGCACATAATCCTCGGGGTGCTCCGGGACGTCGTAGTTGATCACGTGGGAGACATCCGCGATGTCGAGGCCCCGCGCGGCGATATCCGTGGCGACGAGCACCTCGAAGCGGCCGGCCCGGAAACCCTCCAGCGCCTGCTGGCGTTCCCGCTGGCTGCGATCGCTGTGGATCACCGCGGCCTTGTGGTGGTGCTGTTTGAGCAGACGTTCCACCTTGTCCGCACCGCGTCGGGTCCGGCAGAACACGATCGCGCTCTCCCAGTTCACCTGTTGCAGCAGCGCCAGCACCAACTGGCTCTTCTGGGCCTGGGCCACCGCGTAGATCACGTGCTTGACGGTCTCCGCCGGCATCCGGCGCTGGCCGATCTCGACCGTCTCCGGGTCGTGCATCGCCCAGCGGATGAGGGTGTCGATCTCGGGCGGGATGGTGGCCGAGAAGAGCGAGGTGTGCCGCTTGCGCGGGCAGTGATCGATGATACGCCGGACATCCGGGAGGAAGCCCATGTCCAGCATGCGATCCGCCTCGTCCAGCACCAGGTACTGCACCTTGTCGAGGCGCACGGCATTCTGGCGCAGGTGATCCAACAGCCGGCCCGGGGTCGCCACGATGACGTCGAGCCCGCTCTTGAAATCGTCGCGTTGCTTGCCATAGCCGACCCCGCCGTACACGACACTGACCCGCAGATCGGTGAACTGGGCCTGCTTGCGCAGGCTTTCGTCGGTCTGGAGCGCCAACTCGCGGGTGGGTTCGAGGATCAGGGCGCGCGGGGAGTTCTGGCGCGAGCCGAGCATCTGCAGAATGGGCAACCCGAACGCCGCAGTCTTTCCGGTCCCGGTCTGGGCCGAACCGATCACATCGCGCCCCTTGAGGATCAGGGGGATCGCCGCCGTCTGGATCGGGGTGGGGTCAATATAGCCCAGTTCCTTCACTGCCTTCAGCAGTGCGGACCCAAGGCCAAGTTTCGTAAAAGGCACACCGGCTTCTAACCCACCCCGCCATCCAAGGGAATCCAAACCTAGCGCTGGGCGCCGAGCGCAGGGAGGACTCAGGACCGGTGATTGAGGATCGGCAGTCCCCAGTACCACCGCCCACCGTCGACTTCCCCCCGCCCGCTTCCTAGGGTCCCGCCATGTCGCAACCGGTCCGCGTCCGCTTCGCGCCGTCCCCCACCGGCTACCTCCACATCGGGGGTGCCCGCACGGCGCTATTCAACTGGCTCCACGCCCGTCACACCGGGGGCACGTTCATCCTTCGGGTCGAGGACACCGACGCCGCCCGCAACACCCAGGAGGCGACCGACGTCATCCTGCGCGGGCTCCAGTGGCTGGGCCTCGACTGGGATGAGGGCCCCGTCAGCGGCGACCCCGCCGGACCGAGCAAGGGGAACTTCGGCCCCTATTTTCAATCCCAGCGGGGGGCGGTCTACGCCCGCCGCATCGAGGAACTCCGCGACGGTGGCCACGCCTACGAGCGTGAGGGCGCGCTCCGGTTCCGGATGCCGCGTGAGCCCATCGTGATCCCCGACCGGATCATCGGCGACGTCACCCGCGCTCTCACGGACCGCGAACAGGAGGACCCGGACTTCGTCATCGTGCGTAGTGACGGCCAGCCGATGTTCCATCTGGTCAATGTGATCGACGACCTCGAGATGGGCGTCACCCACGTGATCCGCGGCGAGGATCATGTGAGCAACACGGCGAAGCACATCGCGCTGTTTCGCGCCTTCGGGGTCACGCCTCCCGTCTACGCCCACATCCCGCTGATTCTCAACCTCGACGGTTCGAAGATGAGCAAACGCGACCAGGGGGCGAGCCTGCAGTCCTACCTGGACGACGGCTACTCGCCCGACGCGGTGGTGAACTACCTCAGCCTGCTGGGCTGGACGCCCAAGGAGGGAGGGGAAATCTTCGATCGCACCCAGGCCGCCGCGCAGTTCGAACTGGCCGACGTCCACCGGAGCAACGCCCGTTTCGACCTGAAGAAGCTCGAACATTTCCACTTCGAGCACCTTCGGCGTCTGCCGCCGGCGCGGTTTGTGGAACTGGCGACCGGGTACCTGCGCGGTTCCTCCCTGAACCTCGAGGCGTTTGCCCCGGACTACGTCGCGGCGGCGCTGGGTACGGTCCAGGAAAAGGGTCGCCTGCTGAAGGAGTTGCCGGGATGGGTGGACTTCTATTTCCTGCCGGATGAGGCGCTGACCTTCGATGCGGAGGCGCGGGCGAAGGCGCTCCAACCCGCGGCGCGGCCCCTGCTCGAGAAGCTGCGCGAGCGCTACGCCGCCCTCACCGGGTTCACCGCGGCGAACCTCGAGGTCGCCCTGAAGCAAGTGGCGACCGAACTCGGGGTGAAGGCGGGCCCGCTCGTACAACCGTGTCGCGTCGCCTGCACCGGACGCAGCGTGGGACCAAGCCTGTATCACCTGATGGAGATCCTTGGCCGCGACCGCGTGCTCCGCCGCCTGGACGTGGGCGCACGGCTTGCGGGGTAAGCCGACGGCGGCCGGGGCCGCCTGACGACCCGGGGAGGCGCGCCGGGACCGTCACGGGCACGGGAGCGTAGCGCCCTCAGCCGCGCGCCAGGCTCTTCCTCGCCCCGGCCAGGTCCTTCAGCTTCTCCTCGCCCAACGCAGGGAACTTCAAGCCCAGCCCGGCCATGGCTTCGATGACGGCTGCCGCCTCCACCATCCGGGTGAACCATTTGTGGTCGGCCGGAACCACGTACCAGGGGGCGTGCTTCATGATCAGGAGGGGTGGGCGAATCCTGGGGTGCGGCCGGGCGGCACCACGGGGGGGGCGGCCCGGCGGGCAGCGATCCACTCGCCGACCAGGCGGTAGCCCACGGCGAGGAGCGTAGGACCCAGGAAAACACCGATGAACCCGAACGCCAGCGCGCCGCCCAGCACGCCGAAGAAGATGAGGATGAACGGCATCGCGACGCCCTGGCTGATCAGCCAGGGGCGGACCACGTTATCCACGCTGCTCACCCCCAGGCCCCAGATCAGCATGAACACGCCCCAGGCCGGGTGTCCGTGGTAGAACAGCCAGAGAGTCGCCGGCCCCCAGACGAAGGGGGGGCCACCCGGGACGATCGAGAGGAAGAACGTGAGCAGGGCCAGCAGACCGGCACCGGGAACCCCCGCGATGGCGAACCCCGCCCCGGCGACCACGGCCTGCACCACCGCGGTGCCGAGGATCCCGTAGACCACTCCGCGGATCGTTTGGCCCGCAACCTCGAGCAGGTGCTGCCCCCGCTCCCCCGCGAGGCGCTCCACCCCGGCCCGCAAATGCTTGGACGCCGCCACGCCGTCGCGGAACAGGAAGAAGGCCACGAACACGCTCAGCGCGATCTCGATCACCCCGCGACCGAGGACGATGCCTGCCTGGACCAACCCGGAACCCACGGGCTCGATCAGCCCCTTGGCCTCCTGCAACCGTTTTGCGCTGTCCGGCGCCAGTTCGCGCCAGTAGGCGGCCAACTCCACGCCCACGACCGGCAGGCTGGCCAGCCAGGCCGGCGGGTCCGGCGGCCCTTCGTCGAGCCAGGCGCGGGTCGCGGACATCAAGTCCCGCACGCCGTCCGCCATCGTCGCTCCAAAGATGACGAACGGCAGCACGAGCACGAGGATCATGCCTCCGGAAATCAGCAGCGCCGCGAGCGTCCGCCGTCCGCCGACCAGGGCCAGGAGCCGTTGGTAGAGCGGCCAGCAGGAGAAGCAGAGCACGACCGCCCAGAGGATGGACGAGAGGAAGGGCCGCATGACGGCGAGGCACCCCAGCAGCAGAAGAATCAGGGCGGCGAGCGCGAGGTTGCGTTCGAGGCGCCGCGCCGCCAGCGGTTCGGTTCGTGCGACTTCGGGTTCCATCGGGTTCGAATGAGCGTCGTCCTCACCATCACCATCACCACCTGCCGGCCTCAGAGGACGATCGCTTCGCCGAGTGCCGGCAGCCCGGCCTCGAGGCCATGGCGCTGCTGGATCCGCGCCGCCAGCGCCTTCCGGGGACCATCCTCACCATGCGTCAGGAAGACCCGGGGCCGCGCCGCTGCCATCGGCTCGAACCAGTTCAGAAGATCCGTCTGCCCCGCGTGCGCGCTGAACCCGCCGAGGGTATGAACCTGGGCGCGCACGACGATGCGTTCGCCGTGAATGGTCACGAACGGCTCCCCCTCGACCAACCGCCGACCCAGCGATCCGTGGGTCTGAAACCCGACGATCAGCACGCGCGTGTCCCGCTGCCAGAGCCCGTGCTTGAGGTGGTGCACGATCCGACCCCCGTTGCACATACCCGCCCCGGCCATCACCAGGCAGGGCCCGGGCACGTCGTTGATGCGCTTCGATTCCTCCGCTGTCGCCGTGGTGCGCAGGCTGCGGAGGTCATCGCCCAGTGGCCGCTCCTTCAGGTAGGCGACCATCTCGTCGTCGAACAGTTCCGGATGGCGGGCGTAGATCTTCGAAGCCTCGATGGCCATCGGACTGTCGAGGAAGATGGGAAATGGCTTCGCCTTCCCGGTGCGGAACATCCAGCCCAGCAGCAGGGTCAGGAGTTGGGCCCGCCCCACGGCGAAGGTTGGTACGAGAACCTTGCCACGCTCCGCGACCGCCGCCTGCACCAGCGCGACGAACTCGTCCACCGTCTCGCCGAAGGGTCGATGCTCGCGATCGCCGTACGTCGATTCCAGAAACACCACGTCGGCGCGGTGGAAGGGTTCGAAGTCACGCAGGATCGGCGCGCCGCGGGGCCCCAGGTCCCCGGAGAATACCACCCGCCGGCTCTGCCCAGCCTCGGTGATCTCCAGCAAAATGCTCCCGGAACCCAGCATGTGGCCGGCCTCCGCCCACGTCGCCTGCACCCCCGGGGCGACCTCAACCGGGGTCTGGTACTCCACCGGGGTGAAGCGCTCGATGGCGGCTTCGGCGTCCACCGGCCGGTACAGCGGTTCCGCGGCGGGTTCACCCGCCCGGAGCCGCTTGCGGGTGTCCCGCTCCGCCTCCGACGCCTGGATCCTCGCGCTGTCGCGCAGAATGAGGGCTCCCAGGTCCATGGTGGCGGGGGTCGCGTACACCCGTGCCTCGAGCCCACCCCGGGCCAGCACAGGCAGGCGACCGACGTGGTCGAGGTGTCCGTGCGTCAGCACCACCGCGTCCAATCGACCCGCCGGCAGGCCTGCTGGATCCCGGTTCCGGGCTTCCGCCTCCCGCCCGCCCTGGAACAGACCGCAGTCCACCAACACCCGGGCCGTCCGCGTCTCGAGCAGATATGCCGAGCCGGTCACTTCCCCGCCTGCCGCGCCAAGAACCGTGATTTTCATGGAGACGTCCGGCACCCTAGCCAAATCCTGTCAAACCGCGAGCCCGGAACGGTGGCGTCGATGCGGTCGCCGGCGAGTGCATTGAGGATTGGGGATTGAGGACTGGACCTTGGCGGGAGGCGCACCCCGCCTCTCCACAATCGCCAATCGCCAATCGCCAGTAGCACTGATGACCGTTCACTGGTCACTGATCACTGCCCCCGCCCCCGCGCCCCCTCGCCACTCCGCACTCCTCACTCCCGCCCCCCGACCCCAGAGTTGGTCATGTCCCTTCGCTGGTTCGTCC
>JBBQML010000259.1:0-6720 GCA_038328885.1 Verrucomicrobiota bacterium
CCTGGGCGAACGTCGGTACCTCCTCAGCCCCCAGGACCTCGCCGGTCTTGAGCTCATCCCCGCCCTGCTGGAGGCGGGCATCGCCTCCTGCAAGATCGAGGGACGCCTCAAGTCGCCGGAGTACGTCGCGAGCATCACCCGGGTCTACCGCCGGGCCATCGACCTCGCGTTCGCCGCGGTGGAAGCGGCTGCCCCGGCGCCGGCGCCAGCCCCGAACGCGGTTGGCGCCCAGCCCAGCCCCGCTCCGGCCGGGGCCGGTTACGAAATGGAAATGGCCTTCAGCCGCGGCCTCTTCACCGGCTGGCTGGGCGGCATCGACAACCAGCGCCTGGTGCACGGTCGCTTCGGCAAGAAGCGCGGCGTCTTCCTGGGTACCGTCACCCGGATCGCCGCCGACCGCGTGTGGCTCCGCCCGGAGGCACCCCTCAAGGCCGGCGACGGGGTGGTCTTCGATGCAGGGCGTCCCGCCGAGCCGGAAGAGGGCGGCCGGATCTTCGAGGCCTTCGAGGCGCCCTTCCCCGCCGGGGACAAAACCGCACGAACCGCCCCCGGTTCCATGGATGGAGAGACAGCAATCACGTTTCTGCGGGGTGCGGTCGACTTTGGCCGCGTCCACCCCGGTGATCGCGTGTGGAAGACGAGCGACCCCGAGCTCGAACGGCAGCTCCGTCAGACCTACGAGGGCGACCTGCCGCGGTTCCAGCGGGCCCTCGACCTCGAGATCCACGGCCGGGCCGGAGATCCGCTGACCCTGGTGGCCCGCGACGAGGCCGGCCACGCCACCCGCGCCCAATCGGCTGCTCCCCTCGCCGCCGCCCAGCGCCACCCCCTCGACACCGCCCGTCTTCGCGAGCAACTCGGGCGGCTCGGCGGCACCCCCTTCCGACTCGGCCAGTTGACCAACTACCTCGAAGGCGCCGTCATCCTGCCGGTCAGCGAGTTGAACCGCCTGCGCCGGGCCGCGGTGGCCGAGATCGAGGCCCAGCGCACGCGGCCCGGCCGCTGGCAGGTGCGACCGGAACCCGCCAGGAACCCGGAGGCTGAGTTCAGCATCAGAACTGCTGCCGCCCCCGGCGAACCGGAACTCGTCGTGCTGGTGCGGACCTTGCCCCAGTTCGAAGCCGCCCTCGGCAGCGGGGTCCTCGCCATCTACTGCGAGTTCGAGGACCCGAAGCGGTACCATGGCGTGGTGCGGGACGCCCGGGCCCGCCTGGCCGCCACGGGAGGCGCGCGGACCGAGATCTGGGTCGCCCCGCCACGGATCTTCAAACCGGGCGAGGAATGGATCCTCCGCCACGTGCGCGCGGCCGAGGCCGACGGCTACCTGGTCCGAAACCACGAGCACCTGCGCTGGTTCGCCGGCGACCGGCGGATCGGCGACTTCAGCCTGAACGTGGCTAACCGGCTCGCCGCGGAATACTTCATCGGGCGCTTCGGCCTCGAGCGGGTCACGGCCAGCTACGACCTCAACGCGGACCAACTCGAGGCCCTGCTCCGGAGCGCGCCGCCCGGGTGGTTCGAGATCGTGCTCCACCAGCACATTCCGATGTTCCACATGGAGCACTGCGTGTTTTGCGCGTTTCTTTCCCAGGGACACGATTACCGGGATTGCGGACGGCCCTGCGACCACCGCGAGCTCCGGCTGCGCGACCGCGTCGGCGCCGCACACCCGGTGAAAGCCGATGCCGGCTGCCGCAACACGGTCTTCAACGCCCGGGCCCAGACGGGTGCGGATCATGCCCGACGTCTCCTCGCGGCCGGCGCCCGCCGGTTCCGGGTGGAGCTCCTGGACGAGACGGCCGCCGAGGTTCCCGTGCTCCTGGACCGCTACCGCCGGCTGCTGCAGGGCGAGATCAGTGGCGAAACCCTGTGGCGGGAGTTCCGCCTGGTGAACCAGCTCGGAGTCACCCGCGGACAGATGGGACGCTCCACCGGCGCGGATCTGGGCGTGGACCGCTGGGCCGACACAAAGGCCTACGCGGCGGCCTGGTGAGCCGGCGCGAGGGCCAGGGCAATCGCCGCCTCCAATGGCAGAACGCGGCCGCGCGCGACCAATTCCGCACGCTCTGCGGCCGGGATCCCGGAGCAACCGTCCTCGAGCATGCGATCCAGCCGTTCCTGCTCCGACGGCGAGAGTGGAGCGCCGATGGACTCGCGCAGCGCACCCGCGGCTGCGGCCAACTGGAGGGCCCGCGCCGCGTCCGCCTCACCAGCCAGCAGTTGGGCGAACAGCTCGAGTGAGAACGCCAGGCCGGTGCGGTCCCCGAGTTCCCGGTTGAGCGCGGTGTTCTCCACCAGGAACTCCCGCGCGGCGGCATGGTCCCGCTGACTCAGGGCGATGTCCGCCAGGCTGCCGAGGGAATTGGCGATCGAGCAACGGTCGTCGATCTCCCGGTTGATCCCGAGGCACTCCACCAGGAGCCGACGCGCTTCCGCCACGTCCCCGAGGTCGCGCACAACCAGCCCGAGGTTGTTCAGCGAATTCGCGATCGCCCAGCGGTCCCCCAACTGGCGCCGGAGAGCGAGGCTCTCCTCGTACAGGGCTCGAGCCGTCGGGAAGTCCCCCTGGAACCAGGCGATGATGCCCAGGTTGCTGAGCAGGCTCGCCACCCCGGCCTGGTCCCCCACCTCGCGCCGGGTTTCGAGGCTCTCACGGTACAACGCACGGGCCTTTTCGTAGGCACCCTGCTGTGCCGCCACGGATCCGGCGTAGTGCAGCGTCACGGCCACCCCCGACGCATCGCCTTCGTCCGCGAAGATCGTCCGCGCCAGGTCCAGTTCCCGGGTGGCCTCCGCGTACGCCCCCTGCTTGCGCTGGAGATCAGCAAGCGCCGTACGCGCCCGCGCCTGCGCCGGCCGGTCGGTCAACTGCTCCGCCAACGCGAGCGCCCCACGGTAAGTGTCGGCCGCCTCGGGCCAATCCCCCGTCGTCTCCAGAACCTTGCCCAGGCTGATCTGGGGCTGGATCCGCTCCCCTTCCGGCAGCAGCGGCAACACGCGCCGGTAGTAGTTGATCGCCGCCGCGTTCGCGTAGCGCCCCTGCGCCGCCGCCGCCGCCCGGAGAAGGTATTCCCTTCGCTTCCCCTCCATCCCGCTGCGGTCGAAGTGGAAGGCCAGCAGGTCGAGGTGACGATCGACGACCCCCGCGTGACGGCGCTCGAGGAACATCCCGAGGTCGCCGTGCAACCGTTCCCGCGTGGCGAACGAAAGGGTGTCGTAAGCCACCTCCTGGGTGACCACGTGCTTGAAGATGAACGCCAACTGCGGTTCCGGCCGCTCCATCGCCGTGAGTTCTAGGCGCTCGAGCTCGGTGAGGTTCCCCGCAACCTCGCTCTCGGAGATCGAGGGTTGGATGGCCGAAATGGTGAACGGCTCGAACACCCGTCCGATCACGCTGGCCACTTTCAAGGTCGGCTTTAGCCTCTCGTTCAACCGGTCCATGCGACTCAGAATGAGGCTCTGGAGGCTCGCCGGCAGCTCGAGCGATTCCCAGGTCTGCGCCTCGTTCGGATCCAGCCCCTGGTCGCGCACCAGGTTGATGAGTTCCTCGAGGTAGAACGGGTTGCCCTGGGAACGCTCCGCCAACCGCCGTACCACCCCCGCGTCCGGCGTCGCCTCCCCGCGGGCGGATTGCGCCAGCTTCAGTCGAATCAACTGCTCCGCTTCCACAGCCCCGAGTTCGGTCAGAGGAATGTTCGTGAAGTACGGCAGCAGCCGCGGCCCCCCGTCCCCCCATCCTCCCTCATCCGGCGGTCGCGTGGCGACCAGCAGGACCACCCGCAGGGACTGCACGCTGCGCGCGACTGCCGCCGCCAGATCCCGCGACAGCGGGTCCAGCCACTGGCCGTCCTCGAGCACGATCAGCACCGGGCCGCGTGCGCTCCGGTGTCGGAGGCACTCGGCCAACAGGCTCTCGAGGGCCGCCTTCCGCAGCTTGCCATCCAACTGCCGGGTCGTGTCGTTGTCGGGCAACGGCAGGTTCAGGACGTTCCCCAGCAACGGCAGGCGGGGCAGCAACGAGGAGTTCGTCGCCAGCAGCGAAGCCCCGAGCAACGCCGCCTGAATCTCCAGGGTCGCGTCCTTCTCCAAATCGAAAAAGCTGCGCCAGATCGGCCACCAGACGAGATACGCCGTGTTCGTCCCGAAGGATTGCGCCTGGCCGCCCAGGATCTCGAAGCCCCGCTCCCGCGCGAACCGCACTGCCTCTGCCACCAGCCGGGTCTTCCCCATGCCGGCATCGCCGAGAATCTCCACCATCTGCCCGCGCCCGGTGCGCGCCCGGTCCAGCAGTTCGCCGATCTTCGCCAATTCCCCCACCCGCCCGACCATCGGCAGGGTGTGGACAAGCTGCAGCAGCCGCATGCCTTCATCCGCCCGTCGGCCGACCAGGCGGAACACCGCCACGGGCTGCGCCTTCCCCTTCAGTTTCACCGGCGGCACCGACTCCCACGCAAAGGGCTCACCCCCGGCCTCCTGCGTGCGACCACTCACCAGCACCTCACCGGCCGCCGCGTGATCCATCAGGCGGGCCGCGAGGTTCACTTCGTCCCCCAGGACCCCGTACGTGCGGCGGGTGGCACCCCCGTAGGCCCCGGTCCGAAGCGTCCCCTGGCTGATGCCGATCCGGGGCTGTGGTGAGAAACCCAGATCCGCCGGCGGCATCCGCAGTTCCAGCGCCGCCGCCAGGGCCCGCACCGCGTCGTCCTCATGGGCGATCGGTGCCCCGAACGTCCCATACAGGTAGCTCCCCTTGTCCCCCACGGAAACGTGGTGCAGGAACCCGCCGAACGACGAAACCACCCGCTGAATCCAGCGCACGAAGGCGTCCAGTTTGTGCCCCGCCCCAGCGTCCCCGTCGTAGTCGATGCCCCCAAATTTTAGGAACAACGCAACCGCCGGCCTCAACTCGGTCAGGAACTCGCCCCGCCCGGTCTGCATCCGTTCGAACACCGCCGGCAATACCCAGGGCTGGAGAACCCGATCCGGCACCGCTTCTCGGGTCGGCCAGCCCAACACCGGGGCCGGGGTCCGCAACCCCGCCACGCCCACCATCCCACCCGATTCGCCGCCGCGCACCGACAACGGCGCGCGTTCAATCTGGTCGCCCAGCGCGGCGGCGAGCGGACTGGCGAGGACAACCTCCCCCTTGCCGGCCAGGTTCGCCGCGACCGCCATCTCCGCCAACGTCGCACCCGCCAGGACGTCCAGGAGCTGAATGGAAGGCTCCCCCACCGCGAACCGCCGGACGTCCCCCTCCGCAACGCCGACCTTCAGCGAGAGCACCACCGGTCTGCCGGAACCAGCCTCCACGACGGGCTGCCGGGCCATCGCCGCCTGCATCGCCAGCCCGCAGGCCACCGCCCGCACCCCGGAATCGCCGTCAAACCAACACGTCACGGCGTCTCCGGCGAAATGGATGATGCTCCCCCGCTGCGCGTCCACTTCCTGCACCAAGGCATCGTAGACCCGGTTCAGGTGGCCCGTGAGTTCCTCCACCCCACGTCGCGGTCCCAACGCGCACGTCAGCGCCTCCGTGAGCGGCGTGAAACCCGAGATGTCCGCGAACAAAGCCGTCCCCCGGGTGTGCCCCCGGAGTTCTTCGCCCGCGGCCATGGCCTCCCACCGGTCGCGGGCAATGTATGCCAACATCGCCTCCATCAGGAAACAGACTGCTCCACTCACCGGGTGGAACCACGCACGGCCAAGTTGGCAGACCCCAAGAGAAACCCGCGAGCCCTTTCGTCGCCCTGCCCCCGGACCACCACCCTCCATCCCCCTCCAACCCCCTTCCGCCCCTCGATTCCTCCCGCCCTCGCACTGGAGTCCCACCTTATACTTGAAATTCGTCCGGGTTTCCCGTTGACCGGAGACAACCCTATTTGGCTTTATCGCCTAATAGGAACGCGTAAGCGGCACTCTCAGATGTCCGTAGTTCTGGCCGCACACCGGCCCCGCCGCGTATTCCGCGTTCGACCAAGATCCCAACACCCGCCGTGAGATCCTTTCTTCGCACCGCCTGCTGGCTGCTGGCGGTCCTGCTGACCACTCCCCACGCCGTTGCCGTGGTGACCGGCAACATGGTGTGGCCGCGCGCGCTGGAGATCCCCCTCACCGACCACGGACTCGGCTATCGCCAGGGCGGAGTCAACCAGGCCGCGCTGCTACTCGACGAGTCCCTCTGGTACAAGTTCAAGATCGAGCCCGGCAGCCGCGTAATCGCCACCCTGACCGAACTCGCCGAGAACTACGACCTCGTCCTGTTCAAGGACATCGCCAAGGCCTACCGGGAGCTCACTTCGGTGGCGGATCTGCCCCAGATGGATGCGGAGTTTGCCGACGACGCTTTCAGCCCGGCCCAGTTCTCGCCCGCCCAGTTCTCACCCGCCCAGTTCTCGCCCGCCGCGTTCTCGCCCGCCCAGTTCTCCCCGGCCCAGTTCTCCCCGGCCCAGTTCTCCCCAGCCCAGTTCTCCCCAGCCCAGTTCTCCCCGGCCCAGTTCAGTCCCGACGCCTACGCCCCCGCCCAGTTCAGCCCGGCCCAATTCTCCCCCGCGCAGTTTTCCCCGGCCCAGTTCAGTCCCGCCCAGTTTTCGCCGGTCCAGTTCTCCCCGGCCCAGTTCAGCGAAGCATTGTACGCCAGCGCCCAGACGCGCAGCGTGATCGGGGTCTCGGCCTTCGATGGCCTCGCGGACGAAGGGTTGATCGGCAACACTTGGAACGAGG
>JBBQML010000260.1:0-6673 GCA_038328885.1 Verrucomicrobiota bacterium
GGATGGGCTTAACGGCGGGGTGGGGTGAGGAGCCCCGAGCCCAGGCCCGCGCCCAGTTCACGGACCAGCAGACGGAGCAGGAGTGGGGTGAAGTCCGCCGTGGATTTCACGTTCTGCAAGACCTCGTTGGTGAGCGCGACCCGGAGTTCCCGGCTGTTGGCAGGCTGGCCAAGGTCGACGAAACGGACAGTCCCAACGGTGAGGTTGAGTGTTTCAATGCCGGTGAACTCGAGTCCCGGGGGGGAGAGCGTCACGGCATCCGCCGCGGTGGCCCGTTCATTCACCTGGCGCCAGAGGGCGAAGAGGTTCGTTTCGCCGCGCTGGTTGCGCACCACGTTGAACTCGGCGACGTGCACCCGGGCGAGTCGGAATCGCAGTTCGCGATACCGCAAGGCCTCCCGATCCAATTCGAGGTGCAACTCGGGGAGGTGGAGCAGCGGCGTGCCACCAAAGTCCGCGGAGTTGAAGATCTGGAGTCCGGTCAGGCTGAGCGTGCCGGTGAACAACCGGGTCTCGGCGCTTTCCAGGCGGGTTTCCAGTCCGGTGACTCGGGGGACCCGGTAGAGGATCCACTCGCGAAGCAGGGTGTCCTTCACCAGAACCAGCGCGGTCGCCAGGACGATGGCGAGGAGGAGTCCCCGGTAGAGCCAGCGGAAAAGAAAGCGGATCACAGCGCGCTCCGGTCCTGCTCAGGAGACCTCGATGTCCTCTGGCCGGATGTCGAGGCACTCATCCTGATCCTCCCAGACGAGGGCCGGGTAGTGCTCGAGCAGCTTGGGCAGGTGGGTCCGGGCGATCCTTGCCATCAGCTTCTCCGCGCGTTCGGCGGCGGTGTCCACCGCGCGATCGTAATTGCCGGATTGCTTCCGTTGCCGGTCATCCCAGTGGGCGACCTCATGAACCCCGCCGTAGTCCTCCGCCCACTTTCGCGCCGGCGGCTTGAAAGGCGAGGGCAGGTCGTCGAAGGGCACGGCCGTGGCTCCGCAGTGCAGGCAGAGAAGGCCGGATTCGATCACGTCGCGGGTGAACAACGGCAGGAGCGGTGCCCGGCAGCATTCCGTCTCCCGGTAGGCCATGGGGACGTTGGCCAGGCGTTTCAGCCAGACCTGTCGTTCGTGCCCGATCTGCGCGGCCAGACGGTAGGCCCCGACGAGGGGGTGGGACATGCGCCACAGCCGGCCCTCGAGCTGCCCGAGCGTCTGCGCCATCCACCGGGCCAGCGTCAGGTCGTCGAAGTCGCGGAACACCGCGCCGTAGTCCTGCCACAACTGATCCACCGAGGAATCCTCGCCCTCAGACATGGCAGAACCCTGAGGTGCCGGCCGCCCTTTGTGCAACCGCGGTTTGCTCGGTTTGCTCGGGCACGGCGGGGCGGGCGAACACCAGAGCCGCGGTGTTGCCCCAGAACCCCAGGGAGGTCGAGAGGGCAAAGCGCCCTGCGAACGCGCGCGGGGCACCATGAACCGGGGTCAGGTCGAGCGTGGGATCCATCGTCTTCCATCCCGCGGTCGGGGGAGCGCACCGATGACGCAGGGCCAGCACCGTCAGGATCGCCTCCCACGCGGCGGTGGCACCGAAGCCATGGCCCGTCACCGGTTTGGTGGAGGTTACGGCCACGTCGCCAAGCCGCGTTCCGAAGACCCGCCGCAAGCCGGCTGCCTCGGCGGCATCGTTCATGCGGGTGCCCGTGCCATGCGCATTCACATGGGGGATCTCCTGGGGGCCGACTCCGGCCTCGGCGAGCGCGAGTTCGATGGTGCGGGCGAGGGCTTCGCCGTCGGGTCGGGCGGCGACGCGGTTGTAACTCTCGGCAGCCATCGCCCAACCCGCCAAGTCTGCGACCACACCCACCCGACGGCGGGCGGCCGAGGCCGATCGTTCGAGCACCAGGAACCCCGCTCCCTCCCCCGGAACGATGCCGTTGCGGGTGACATCGAACGGTCGGCACGCCTGCGCCGGGTCCGGGTGGCTGCCGAGCAGGCCCGCGCCACGAAACTGCGCCAGCAAAGCCGGCACCAACGGTGCCTCGGCGCCTCCGGCCAGCACGGCATCGACCACCCCGCCCCGGAGCAGACCCGCGCCGAGCGCGATGGCATGGGCCGCGGACGCGCAGGTGGCGGAAATCGTCAGGCACGGACCGCGGGCCCGCAGGGCAAGCGAGAGCGCCCCGCTGAGGGAGGCGATGGCAGTGTGCGCTGCCTGCGTCGGACGCACCCGCGCGGTGGTGGTCGCCGCCGCGGCCTGCCACTGGCCGACCGGGCCTCGCGAGTTGCCGACCAGCACCGCGACCCGGGTGGGGTCGACCTCCGACAATCGGGCCGCGGTGCTGGCGGGAAGGGCGGCCGCCAAGGCAAGGCGCACCGAGCGGTCCATCCGGTGCGCTTGGGGGAAGGCGGCGAACGGCTCCGGTTCCGTGGCAACGCAGGCCAGGGTGCGCGTGCCCCCGAAGTCGTGCCACGCGGCCGGGCTGTGTCCCCGCGAGGCGCGGTCCCAGAGTTCCTCCGGCGTGGTGCCTGCCGCGGACCAGACGCCGAGTCCGGTGACCACGATGTTCGCATCAGCCATGGTGGGCAGGAGACGGCGGGGGGAGGCTGGGGGGAGGGTCGGAGCCGAACCGGAAGCCGCCACGAGTTACGCGGCGCGCGCGGACCCGCGCTCTGCTCCGGCGGCCAGGAGACCCTCGAAGACGAGGCGGCCGTCGTCGGTGCCGAGCAGGAGTTCGCAGGCTCGTTCGGGGTGAGGCATCAAACCGGCCACGTTGCGGGCTTCGTTGCAGATCCCGGCGATGTTCGACACCGAGCCGTTCGGGTTGGCGTCGTCGGTGACGTCTCCCCGGGAGTCGCAGTACTGCCAGAGGATCTGGTCGTGACTGCGCAACCGCGCCAGCGTGGGGTCGTCGGCATAGAAGCAGCCCTCGCCATGGGCGATCGGCAGGCGCATCAGGCGATCCTCCGGGATGGCACGGGTGAAGGGGCTCCGGCGGGTGAGAGTGCGCAGGTACACGTGCTCGCAGCGGAATTGGAGGGAGCGATTGCGGATCAGCGCCCCCGGAAGCAGGCCCGCCTCGCAGAGCACCTGGAAGCCGTTGCAGATTCCCAGTACGAAGCCACCGGCGGCCGCGAACTGTTGCACGCTTCGCATCACCGGGCTGAATCGGGCGATCGCCCCGCAGCGGAGGTAGTCCCCGTAGCTGAAGCCGCCCGGCACGATCACCGCGTCGGCCCCGCGCAGGTCCGTGTCCTTGTGCCACACGTAGTCGACATCCTGGCCGAACCCGTCGCGAAGGGCGTGCACTGCGTCCTGGTCGCAGTTCGAGGCGGGAAACTGGATGACGGCGAAGCGCATGTCGGTGGGGGAAGGGAGCAGGTGAGCGGCGTGGCCGGGTGGGGCGGGGGCGGGCGCCGGCCGGGTCACTGGACCATTTCGAGCCGGTAGTCCTCGATGATTGGGTTGCTCAGGAACCGGTGGCTCGCCTCGTGGAGAGCCTTCTGCGCCGCCTCGGGGTCGCTGCCCGGGGCCAGTTCGATCTCCAGGTACTTGCCGACGTGCACCGCTTGGATGCCGGCGTAGCCCAGGTGCTCGAGGGCGTTCTGGACGGTCTTTCCCTGCGGGTCGAGGACAGCCTTCTTCGGGGTGATGATGATCTTGGCCTTCATCGGATCGGCGAACGGACGGACAAAGCGGATGGTCGAGCCGAGCGCAGCTCTGACCGGTTTGAGCACCGACGGGCGCTTCCCGGCGGCGCAACGCTAGCGTGTCGGGTCGGGCGGCGTCGGACCAGCAGTTTCTCGGGGCGGCCAGGCAGCCCCGTGCATCCACAGGTTGTCGGTGCGGTGGACCGTACCAAAGCGGCGGCTCGCCTTGGAGTGCGCCGAGGAGCCCGGCGAGGGGGCGCTTTGGTATCCGGTCACCCACAACTTCTGGATGCACCGCAGGCAGCCAGGCAGCCAGGCCGTCCTTGGTAACGACCCGTGGGAGGCGGGGGGGATGGGAGCGGGCTCAGGCCACCCAGGGGCGGTCGCGCTTTCTGGATACGCCCAGGGTCTCGTTGACCAGTTGCACGTCCTCGGCGATCTCGAAGTCGAACATGCCGGCGAGGACGAAATCAGCGCCATTGTGGAAGGCGAAGCGGAAGGCGTTCTTGGGGGGGATGGCCCCGGCGGCCATCGTCTTGAAGGCGATCCACGGCTTGTTGACCGACTTCATGAAATCCGCGGTTTCCTTCGGGTGACCGCACCAATAGCCCGGGTACTCGTTGTAGGGTTCCTTGACCTCGTCGGGGAGCGGGCCGGTGGGGTAGGTGTGGTGGTGGAAGGTCTTGATGTAGAAATTCGCCGCGACGCCGTGTTTCTCGCAGGCCTGGACGACGCGCAGATCGTGTCCACCGACGCCGGAGGGAACGCCGAGCTGCTTGGGAAGTTCGACGGCTTGGGCGAGGAGATCGAACTTCTCCATGGCCACCAGGGAGTCGGCGTGGACGCCCCAGAGGTAGATGGCCTCGCAACCGTCGGCGAGGAGGCCCTCCACGTGGGCGCGGTATTTCGCGAGGCCGGGTTCGACCGGGGCGGTGGGGCAGATGATCCACTGCATCTTGCCGCCGCGTTCCTTGCGATACCGCCGGAGCAGGGACATCGGATGCTCGGGGTTGTGCATCGAAAGGGTATTGATGCCGTGGGCCTCGGCGAGGGCGAGGGTGTCGAGGATCTTCTCGTCGCTGTTGTACTTGGCGGCGAGCGTGTAGACGTACTTCAAGTCACGGCTGTGGGCGAAGTGGAGAAGCGACGGACATGGGGATGTAACCCTGCCGTGGGAGTGAGGCGAGAACCCGTTTGCTCTCGGGAGGAAACTCTGGCCGTCTCAGCGAAAGACGCGATGATTGTCAAGATTCCCACCGCCGACACCTTCCGCCGCGTGGCCGGCCCCTTGCTCCTTGGCTGCCTGTTGAGCCTCCCGGCATGGACCGCTGGGGCGGCTCAGGGCGTGATCTACTACAACCGGGTCCCGACAGCGAATGCCCCGGCGACGCTCCGGCGAGTGAACGCCGACGGTTCGGGCGATCAGGCCGTGGCGGTGAACCTGCCGGCGGTCCTGCACCCGACGACCTCGCGCGATGGTCGAAGGCTCCTGCTGACCTCCAAGGATCCCGGTCGGCCGTTCAAGATCAGCAACAATGTCTTCAGCCTGGATCTGGCCACCGCTTCCATCGCCCGGATCACCCGCTTCGAGGACGTGCTGAACACGCAAGGTGTCCTGCTGACCAACGACCTGGGACAGGTCATCGGCGACCGCATCAACTCCGGCTACACGATCAATCTCCCCTATCACAAGGCGTTTTCGCCCGACGGCACCCGGGTCGTGGTGATGAATCTGCGCAAGACGGGCACCGTCTCGCGCGACAACATCCACTCGATCACCAATGATCCTGGCGTTGAGGGTGCCGCGAGTGGCCGGTTCCCGGTCGTCGAGATTTATCGGGTCGCCGACGGCGAGCCGGAGGGGAGTTACGTCTACCTGGGCATCGAACGCACCGGGTTCAACCAGGGCGGCGACGGCGTGGACTGGCATCCCACGCGCAATGAGATTGTCGCGACGCTGAGTTCCGACATTCCGGCCACCGGGAATGCGGGCCGGACCGGCATGGAGGGAACGATCCTCGCACTGTTCACGGCCTCGGGACCCTCGGCCTTCCTCCGGAAGCTGACAGCTCCCAGCGGTCGGGCCGACTTCTACTTCGACGTCAGCACGCTCATCTCCACGGCCTACTCGGAACATGACTATGCTCCAGCCGTCTCTCCCGATGGATCACGCGTCGCGTACGTGCGCCACACCCTTCGACAGGACACCCGGTATGACGGGGCGGGTATCGCACCCCTGCCTGCGCAATGCTCCATCCGGGTCGTCAACTACGACGGCGACAGCGATCACGAGATCCTGCGACTCACCGATGGACTGTGGATCACCAAGCTCGCCTGGTCGCCTGACGGCTCGGAGATCGCCTTCGATCTCGCCCCGCAAGTGGTGATCAACGGCTGGAACTCGCTGCTGGGCGACGTCACCCGGTCGGAGATCGATCTCGTGAACACCGACGGCAGCAACCCCAGAAACCTGGTTCCGGCACCGGCGGCGTTCCCGAGTTGGACGGTCGGAGGCGGCAGCAATCCACCTCCCCGCCCGTCCGTCCGCGCCACGCAAAACGGGAAGACGGTGGAGGTACAGATCGACCGTCTCGTGCCGGGCCGCCAGGTCGACATTCTGGGGACCGTGGATATGAAGAGCTGGCAGGTCGTCTTCGGCTTAGTCGCCTCATCCGCCTCCGAGACCGTTACGGTCACGCCCACGGACGCAAGCCCGATGAGGTTCTATCGGGTAGTGATCCCCTGATCGCCGTGGACGGTCGGGCCCGACGGGCGCCCGATCGGATTCGAAGGCGCCCGGTGTCATAACCATGAAACCATGAACCCATAAAACCATGAAACCATGAAACCGTGCCGGATCGGTTGTTCTCGAGGGGTTGCGGGCCTCCTCGGGGCCTGCGCCCTCGTATTCGTGGGCCGCTTGTCGAGGGACGGAGCGGCCCGGGACACGGGGGATGTCGAATCCGCAACGGTGCCCCTCCTCCACCCGCGTCAGCGTGACGACGAATTCAACCCCTGGGAGCGGGATCGCCGGGATC
>JBBQML010000261.1:0-6661 GCA_038328885.1 Verrucomicrobiota bacterium
GGGTGGCTGCCCACAAAATGGGCACCCGCCGCCCGCACCGCGCCCTCCGCCGCGGCGACCACGGCGGCCTTCACCGACCCGACATCGGTCACCAACGTTCCGGGGGCCAGCAGGGGGGAGAGATCAGCGACGAGGACCGCCATCTGGAGGACCGGAGTGCAGAGCACCACGAGATCCGCGTCGCACACCGCGGAAGCCAGATCGACCGTCGCCGTGTCCACCGCGCCGGCCGCCACGGCTTCGTGGCCCGCAGCCAGCCGTCGCACAAAGCCCGTCACCTCCCGCGCCAGACCGCGGGCACGCAAGGCCATACCCAGGGATCCACCCAGGAGTCCGACGCCTAGAATCGCTGCTTTCCGCCAGAGCACGGGGCGATTAACCGCGATGCGACCGTTTCAAGCAAGTTGCGGCAGCAATCACCCTGCACGTGCCACCCACCGCGCGATTTCTGGCCTCCGACTCACCTCCGGGTTTGCGGTTTGAGGGAAATTCCGAAAATCTGCCGCGTATGAAGCGCCCGCTCGCTACCTCCCGCCGCTCGTTCCTCAAACTGGGCGGAGCCGCCACGCTCGCGGCCCCGTTCGTCACGCGCGATCTCCTCGCGAACCCGCCCTCCGGACAGGTCCGTCACGCCAGCTTCGGCGCCTCCGGCATGGCCTTTGCCGACTCCACCTCCCTCGCCGCCCACCCGGCCCTCCAGATGGTGGCAGTCGCCGATGTCGACAGCCACCGCCTCGCCGAGTTCAAGCAGCGCTTCCCGGAGGCACGCGTCTACGAGGACTGGCGCATCCTCCTGGAGAAGGAGAAGGACCTCGATTCGGTCAACGTCTCGACGCCCGACCACATGCACGCCCCGATCGCCATGGCGGCAATGCAACGCGGGATCAACGTCTACGGCCAGAAACCCCTCACGCACGACATTTACGAGACGCGACAACTGACCGAAATGGCGCGGCAGAAGAAGCTGGTGACCCAGATGGGCATCCAGATCCATTCCAACCGCGAATACCGCATGGCCGTCCATCTGGTGCAGAAAGGCCACATCGGGAAGGTTCGCGAGGTGCACACCTGGAGCAGCAAGGAATGGGGCGACAACTCCCCCCTGCCCCAGCGCCGCGACACGCCCCCGGCTCATTTCAACTGGGACCTGTGGGTGGGGGTCTCAGCCGAGCGTCCGTACATCGGCGACGGCTTCTATCACCCGGGGAACTGGCGCAAGCGCCTCGACTTCGGCACGGGCACCTTCGGCGACATGGGCTGTCACATTTTCGACCCGGTGTTCAAGGCCCTCGCGCTCACCGCACCCCTGAGTGTACGCAGCGAGGGAGCCGCCCCCAACGAGCACTCCTGGGCGACCAACGCGGTGGTCCACTACGTCTTCCCCGCCACCCCCTACACCGTGCCCAGCCCCGTCCCCATCACCTGGTACGACGGCAAGCAACTCCCGCCGGAGGACGTCCGAAAGCTGCTCGGGGAGCACCCCTTCCCCGACCAGGGCTCGATCCTGATCGGCACCGAAGGGGTCATGGTCATCCCACACATCGCCCTGCCAGCCCTCCTGCCCGAATCGAAATTCGGCGACTTCCAACCACCGGCCATCGAAGGAGCCGACCACTGGAAGCAGTACGTCGACGCCGTCAAAGGCATCGGGAAGACCTCCGCCAACTTCGATTACGCCGGTCCGCTGACGGAGTCCGTGCTGCTCGGGAGCGTTGCCAGCCGGTTCCCGAACACCACGCTGGACTGGAACGTCGAGAAGCTCAGCTTCACGAACGTGAAGGAGGCCAACCAGTACGTCCGCCGCGCCTACCGCAAGGGATGGTCGGTGAAGGGCCTCTGAATCTCGGTCGATGGTTTCCGGGGGCACCCGGACGGTTCTCCGTACGGGTGCCCCGGGGTGCACCGCTCCGGGCCCAAGGCTACTCCGGCGGAGGCGTACCAAGACCAGGGAGCGGCGGTGGAACGACCGGGAACCCACCCACGCCCGCCCCTGCGTCGGATTCCACGGGGGCGATCCCGGTCCCGCCCTCGGGCTTCTTCTCCACCATCAAGGCACCGCGATCCTTCAGCACCGAGTCGACGGTCCACTTGGCCACCTTGAAGACCCAATTGCCCAGGCCCTGCTCCTTCTTGAGCTTCTCCTTGAGCTTGTCCTGCTGCTCCTTCCAAGCCTTCTCGTTCTTCTCCTTGTCCTCCGCCGTTTCATCGGCTGGCACCGTGCGCTCCTTGGGGAAGTCCCCGGAGGCGGCCACGGTGATGAAGAAGTTCTCCGGGTCGGGCTGGCTACCGATTTTCACCTCATAGGAGAAACCCTCGAAGGTCGCCATGTTCACCACCACCGGGTTGGCAAAGGCGTCCTTCACCGCCTCCGCGTCCTTGGGGTGGACGTCGGTGAAGCTCGGGGAGGAGAAAGCCCAGTTGAAGCCGCTCAGCTTGTTTTTGTCGACGGTTTCGCCTTCCCGGGGGTCCGCCAGCGTCCAGTCCGCGGTCTCGTTTGTCCGGCTGAGGCTCCAGGAATTCGTGGCATTGGTGGAGACAAGGGAGACGGAGCGGAGCTTCTCCACCTTCAGGAAGTCCTTGTTCAGCCAGTTCTCCACCTTGGGCTCCAACTCGGCGAAGGCCTCACTGACCAGGAACACGCTTTCCTTGGCGTCCGCGAGCGCCACCCAGCGTCCCACCGGGAAACCGCCGAACTGGCCGCCGGAATCCCGCATCTGTTTCTTGCCGAGCAAAATGGAACGAATGGCTTTGCCATCCTTGCCCTTCAACTCGACCAGCGTGGCGGTGTTGGTTCCGGCGCCCGCGGACCCGGGGGCCAGCAAATCGAGTCGACCCCATTGCGACTGACCCACCTTCTGGCTCTGCACCGGTTTGAGGTCCACGAACTTGCGGACCATCTCGGAGATCTCCCCGAACGCGGCGGGGTAATTCGAGCGCTCACGCACCACCCAGACTTCATCCTTGGCGAGGTTCACCTCGCCGTCGCGGGACTTGAGGGTGATCTGGGCGATTTCATTGGGTGGGAACTCCCCGAGGAGCTTCTCCCCGATGCCGACGTCTCGGTTGTCGAACTCCTGCTGGCGGGACCTTGTCGAGTAAAAGGCGAGGCCTCCGAGCACGAGGCCCACAACCACGAGGAGGAAGAGTTGCTTGCGGTTCATTTGGCAGCCGTGCGCTTGCGTTTGAAGGTGGCGATCACGATGCCGGCGACGGAGACCGCCAGCGGCATGGCGAGGATGTTGACCCACTTGGTGGTGACTTCGAGCGAGTTCACGTCGCGCCGAAGGTTCTTGCGGACCTCCTTCAGCTCGCGGTTCACCTCGATGCGGCGACGTTGGAAATTAAGCACCTCCTGCTTCTGTTCGTCCGAGAGAATCGCCTGCTGCTGATCGCTCTTGGAGCGCTGGAGTTCGTTCAGCTTCTGCTGGGCGTCGGACAACTCCTTCTCGAGCTCTCGAATCTTGCTTTCGTACGCCAGCTCGGCTTTAGCCTGCATCTCGCGGACGCGGTCGAACGGTCGACTGAGGGTCGCCCGGCTGCGGATGCCGATCAGGTCCTTGTCGCCCCCCATCTGCTCCACGAGATTCTGAAGGAACGTCAGGTTGGCTGCGAACGGCATCATCAGCCGCTGGCCCAGCATCTCCTGGATCCGGGCGTAGAACTGCTCGTAGAGAAGGTCGGCATCCCCGAGGAGAACGACCACCCCCTTGTCTTTGGATTCCTTCAACTGCGTGGTGTCCGCGGCCTTGGCGGCGTCTCCCTCCTTCTCGTCGTCCTTGGCGGCCCCGTCCGGCTTGCCGTCGGGGAAGGCCGTCTTGAACTTGCCGGTCAGGCGGACGCCGAGCTTGTACTCGATCCCCGAGGGCTTGAATTCGTCGGTCGCCCCGAACTGGGCCATCATCTTGTCGGTCAGTTGGGAGTTCGTGCTGCTATGGAAGAGCACCGTCTGTTGGAGGCCCTCGACCGGCGTGCCGGTGAAGTTCCCGGCGAACGGAAGGATCATGCGGCCCAGTTGGGTGGTGGCCACGTCGTTGGTGTCCATGGCCGCGGCGGTCAGCGAGAGGAAGGAGGGGTTGGCCTGCGGCCGGCCGGTCCGCGGATCCTGCAGCTCTGTCAGGAAACGCTTGTCGGAAACCACCTTGTTGAGATCGAACTCCAGACCCCAGGCCTTGAGCAGTTTGTCGAGGCTCGCGCCGCTCCCCGCTGCCGCCTGGAGGGGGTTGGAAGGATTGCTCCGGGAATCCAGCACGCTCAGGGGGTCCAGGAACGCAATCAACTTGCCGCCGCGCAGGATGAACTGGTCGATGGCGTACTGGGTCGCCTCGGAGATCCCCTTGGGATAATGAACCACGAGCACGTTGATGTCGTCGTCGATCTTCTCCGCCGTGATGGGCACTTCCCGCACATTGAAATCCGACTTCAACTCACTCACGAAGACCCATGGCTCCTGCCGCTGGCCGCCACCCCCGCGCATCATCGCCATCGGATCCATCGCCCCGAAAACCGGGAGGCCGCTCATGATGGCCAGGTTCGGCTTGGTCGGCTTCATCACCTGGGAGATCGCCCGGCTCAGGTCGTATTCGAGCAGGCGCTCCCGCTGCGGCGTGATGAAAGGCAACGCCACCTTCGCGTCGAGGCAGCTCACCGAAATCCCGAAGTAGATCTTGTCCCCGCCCAACTGGGTCATCTGACCCTCGATCCCGTCGAGGCTGGCGGAATCCTCGGCGTCGGAGTCGGGCTTCGGATCCAGCTTCTTGATCTCGATCCGTCCGTTGGAGTAGAGGCGGTACTCGGAAAGCAGATCCTCCACCCGCTGCGCGTAGGTCCGCAGCCCCGCGTCGAGCTCGGGGACACTCTGGCTGAAGTAGAAACGGATCTGCACCGGGGTATCCAGGCGCTTCAGGATGGCATGGGTGCCCTCCGACAGGGTGTAGACCTTGTCGGCCGTGAAATCCACCCTGGTGCTGACGCGGGCGAAGATCAGGTTCAAGGCGAGGGCGATCGCCAGGAGGACGACGACCCCCACCGACGAGTAGAGGATGGTTTCGAGCTGCTTCTGATTCTTCATGGCTGCTCAGGAGAGAGATGTTCCCGGAACACTGGAATTGGAGTTGTTGGACGCGGCGGCGGTCGATCGTCGCGCCTCAGCCCGCGCGGCGGGTGCGAAGGATCACGCCGGTCGTGAACAGGCAGAACCCGATCACGGAGCCGAAGTAGACCAGGCTCCGCAATGAGACGATCCCTTTGCCGAAGCCATCGAAGTGAGTCATGACGCTTAACGAGGCCGCCAGGTCCCGCACACCCGGCAGGTCCAGCGAATCGAGCAACTGGGTCACCGGCGGCCACCCGCAGAGGATGAGAAAGAGACAGATGACCACCGAGACGATGAAGCTGATGACCTGGTTGCGCGTGACCGCGGAGGTCATGGAAGTGATCGCGAGGTAGGCGCCGGCCATCAGAAAGCTCCCCACGTAACCGCACCAGATGACGCCGTTGTCCGGTGCCCCGAGGTAATTCACGGTGATCCAGACCGGCACCGTAAGCACCAGGGCGAGACCCAGGAAGAGCCAGCTCGCCAGGAACTTGCCCACGATCGCGTGCCACGGCGCGAGCGGCATCGTGAACAGCAATTCCATCGTGCCCAGGCGCCGCTCCTCCGACCAAAGCCGCATCCCGACGGCCGGCACCAGGAAGAGGTAGAGCCACGGATGCCAGATGAAGAACGACACGAGCGAAGCCTCGCCCCGCTCGAAAAACCCGCCCGCCATGAACGTGAAAAACCCGTTCATGAGCAGGAAGATCACCAGAAAGACATAGGCGACCGGGGAGGAGAAGTAGGAGACAAGCTCGCGTTTCGCGATCGCCCGGATGTTAACCAACGCGTAGTTCATGACGGTTTCGGAATCAGGCTGAAAATCGTTGCCAGCGTAAGGGTGGGGGCAGGCTTGGACCGTTCGGTGTGGACCGGGAACACAGTCGGGGACCGTGCGGGCATCGGAAGGTCCCTGACGCGCTCCCCGCGAGACCCATCACCGCGTTCCCGTCCGCGTGTCCGGCAGGGTGATGCTGCGGAAGACCTCGTCCAAGCGGCCTTCCTCGGTGTGGAGTTCTTCCAGGCGCCAGCGCTCGCGCGCCACAAGGTCAGCCACCGCCCCCAGGAGTTCGCTATCACCCCCGGAGCGATTCCGGGGATAGACACGCAGAAGCACCGAGGCCGCGTCGGGGCTGACCACCGCCGCCCGCTTGACCGGACCGAGTTCCTCGAGCTTCTGCCGGACGAGGTCCGCCGGCTGGCCGCTGACCCGTACGCGCAGCACTCCCGCGCCCTCGGATCGGGCCTTCAGTTCGCCGGGTGAACCGCTGGCAACGATTGTGCCGCGGTCGATGATGATCGCCCGGGTGCAGACCGCCTCAACTTCCTCGAGGATGTGGGTGGAAAAAATGATCGCCTTCTTCTCGCCCATCCGACGGATGAGGTTCCGGACCTCATGCTTCTGGTTCGGATCCAAGCCGTCGGTCGGCTCGTCCATGATCAGAACCTCCGGGTCGTGCACGATCGACTGCGCGAAGCAGAGCCGGTGCCGGTAGCCTTTCGAGAGCGAAAACACGCTCTGATGTATGACGGTATTCAGGAATCACGTGTCCACGACGCGAGTGACGT
>JBBQML010000262.1:0-6595 GCA_038328885.1 Verrucomicrobiota bacterium
GGCCTGCCGGTCCCGACTCGCCTGCCCGTTGTTCGCTTCAACGGGGCCGCGCTCTCGGGAGCGCGGAAGGAAGGAGTCCATGGGCGGGTGGCGTAGAGCGTCCGAAGGCTTCAACGGGGCCGCGCTCTCGGGAGCGCGGAAGGAGACCACGCCCA
The DNA here is from genome assembly GCA_038328885.1 of Verrucomicrobiota bacterium. Classification (GTDB taxonomy): domain Bacteria; phylum Verrucomicrobiota; class Verrucomicrobiia; order Limisphaerales; family CAIMTB01; genus CAIMTB01. The sequence goes on from JBBQML010000262.1 coordinate 156, forward strand.
AACCTTTGCCCTGCAACGGGGCCTACCGCAAGCCGCGAGTGCCTAGTCGTCGATGGCGTACAGGACGCTGGACGCTGCGGAAGGAGCGGTCCAACAGTCTGTCCTTGATAAGGTTACAGACTGCGAGCGGTGACGGTATCCAGGTCGGCAACCAGGCGCTCGCAGGTATTCAAGTTGTCAAAGATCCCGAGCGCATCCCCCCGCCCGCGCGCGGCAGCCGTCAGTAGACGAAACAGGGTGCGTCGAGGGTCACGTGCGGCAGGCCGAGGGCAGTGATCACCCGGTCGCCGCGTCCTTCGGTCGGTCCAAGACCGACGAAGAGGACTTGATCCTCAGAGTGGTTGATGATGTCCCGCAACTCGGTTTCGAGCCTGACCCGTTCCGCCGGGCTGAGATCGCACTGGAACACGCTGAACTGAAGGTGGTCGCCGAAGTTCTTGCACGTCTTGAACACGCGTCGCAGGCGCTTGTCGTCCGCGATGTCGTAACAGACCAGATAGGACGTGCGCATGGTAAGAACTTGTCGTTCCAGGCTTCGGGGTTCAGGTCGGGGCGCGTGGCGAGGCACGCCGTTTTCGTTCGATGTAGTGGGCGACGGCGGAAGCGAGCGCACTCAGCCTGCCGGTTGGGAGTTCGGCGAAGAGCGCCGTGGCAAGTCGACGGCCGATGTCGGCGAACGTGTTGCCGTTGAAGAAGAGGAATGGAGCTTGCCGGTGGAGGCGACGTAGAAAGTCGAACGCCCCGGCCAGTGTCAGCTCGCTGAGGCGGGTGGCTGCCCACTCCGCCGAGCACGCTTCGTGAGTCTCTGGATTAGGGCCGTGTTGCGCTTGACCTCGTTCGCAAGCTCCTCGGTTGAGGCTGACGACAAGCTGCCAATCCCAGTTCTTGAGAAAAGCGGCTCGGGCTTGTAGCGGTGATTGTTCGCCAGCACCTCTTCCCGGAGATCCTCGGCAGTCAGTTGTTCGAGGAGGTCGAATCGGAGCTTCACTGTCCATACGGTAGGGCGAAGCGGTCGGGGTTTCAAGCCATCCGGCCGGCTGTCGATTGGGTGCCTACCGGGACAAAGAGGCCAAGCCCGAAGTGGGCGCCATAGCCGAAGGCGAGCGGCCCGTCGACGGGTTTGGCGAAGCGGAGGCGGAAGCCGTAGCCGCTGTGGGTGACGATGCCGGCACCTTCGCCCTGGCGGCGCTCGCGCTGGAAGTTCGCCCAGCGGATGCGGCGGCCGGCGAGTTGCAGGGCGTCCTGGGGTTCGATCTCCGTTGGCGCGGGTAGACCGTTCTCGAGTAGGAGTCGTCGGAGGTCGTGGGCGGGACTGCCACGGATCAGACCGGTCTCGGAATCCAGCCGGGGCTTGCCATTGCGGCTGCATTGCGCGTGGCGCACGGGCACGAACGGGGTGAGGCTGACCCATTCGCTCGAGGTTCCCAGCGCCGGCACGTCCCGGAACTCTTCGGTCGTACCCGTCCCGAGTAGGATCAACTTCAAGCCTGGTGATTCGCGCGACCACGTCTCGCGGAGCGACCGGAGGGCCTCCACCGCGGTGGCATCGAAACCGATCCGGGCGAAGACGGTGACCTGGGTAAGCAGCCCACGATGATCGCACTCGGGGAGGTAGAAGGCGTGCTCGTGGCCGGTTGCCGGTCGGCCGTCGCGTTGGCCGCTGAAAACGGGCGCGGCGTTCGATCGGGCGCAGAGTGAGGCGTGGAGACGCTCGCCCAGTGAAAGCGCCCGGGTGATGGATTCGCGAACTGCGGCCTGGATTTCGTAGCGAGCCACGGTTGGGCGGGTGGCTCCCAGTTGGGCGGGTGAGCGCACATGGCGGGCCGGCGGGGCAGCGAGTTTGAAGGGTGTGGCGGGTCGCACGTACTCGATCCAGCGGCTGCCCGGGGGCTGGCTCCACCCGCTGCCCCGCCATTCGGAGGTGTCGACGTGAAGCGCTGCGAAGAGGTCGGGCGGGGGCTGGGCCTTACGCTCCTTGGCCGTTGGTTTCAAGGCGGGCCCCGGGGTGCGAGCGCCTCGCCAGGCGGCGTACTCTGCCGGGGACTGGGGCGCGAGGAGCTTGAACGTCTGCTGGTCAACCCCCAGCGGTTCACCGGGGGCTGCGGGATAGGAATTTGCGTCGGCCGACGGAAGGGCCTCGGCTGGCAAGAGTTCGGCCTCGCAAAGGCTCTCGGCGCGGCCGAAGTAATTCAGCTTCGCCAGCAGAGCCGCAAGGTACTCGCGGCCCGGGGCATCGAGCGTTGCCTCCCAGAGGATCAGCAGGCTCTGACCGTTGGCCGGCTGGACGAAGGTGTCGAAGATTTTGACGGGGGAGCCATCGCCCAGGGGCACATAGTGCCGGGTGTGGGCGGCGGCGGCGGCGGGAAGCCCATAGCGGGGAGGGGGGGCGGCGGCGAGGACGTCGATGAGTGCCCGCAGGCGATGCGGCTCCGTGTCGGTGGGTCCTCCGCTCTTCCATCGCGCGGTGGCGACCAACGCACGAAGCAGGCGCCAGGGCGACGGCGGCCACTCGGGCACGCCCTCGTTGACGTGGCTGCCCCACGCGGTGGCGTGATAGCGCCCGCCGGCGGGGAAGCGGATGGCGATGGCGAGCATGGTGGTTCGCGGTTAGTGCCCGACCGTGGGAACCTCGCCTTCCGGTTCCGCGTCCGCTCTGGGTTTTCTGCCCTTTACTCCCTTCGCGGCGGTGCCTTTCGCGTAGGTGACGGCGGTAACGGGCGGGCGGGCGAACAGTCTCGCGCATTCCTCGTCCTGGAGCAGTTCCCCGACGCGTGCGGCTATCGCTGCGAATGGGGGCAGCACATAACCGTCCGGGCGTTTCACCCTGAGGCCAGCTTGGCCGCCCTTCAGTTCCAGATCGCACGCGGTGCGCAGACGCAGTCCGACCTCCAGGAAGCGGCGTATCTTGAAGACGGCCAACGCGACCAGTAGCTCGTGGGCGGCGGGCGGTAGTCGGAAGCCGGCGATGAGGCTGAGGTCGAGGTTGAAGAAGGCGGTGATATCGCCGGTGTATTCGTCGCGCTGGTAGGGCACGTTGCCGTATCCCTCGGCGGCCTTGCCGTACTTGGGAGGGACTTTCTCGCCGGTTTCGGGGTCCTTCTCGTTGGAACTGGGTTGTACGCGATCCACCTTCACGCCGCCGCTGGCCGCGACGTTGACCCGTCGTGCCTCGATGAACGCGGTGAGTGCTCGGGGGAGCCGCACGACGCCGCCAACCTTCTCCAGGAAGACCCCGTGGAGCAGGCAGTTGAGGTCGAACTTGAAAAGCGCCTGGACCAGCTTCTGGCGGTCGAAGGGCGCGTCGGGTTTGTACCCGATGGCTTGGCGGATGCGGTCGAACTCCGGGCTGTTGACGAGATATGGGGAGTTCAGCCGGTGGGCCTCGAGAAGCGAGTTGGTCCTGACTCCGTCCGGCAGGGTTGCCTCGACATAAGGCATTCCCTCGAGGCTGCTGACCAGATGGTTGGAGGCCTCGTCCCAGCACACCGTCTCGAGGCGGTTGGCCATGCTTTGCGCCGACTCGACCAGCAGCGTGGAAGCGCCATCGGCGGCGGTGTAGGAGGCGGCGCCGAGGTCGGGGAATCCGGTTGGCTGGAAGCGGGTCCCGGCGATGGGTTGCAGTTCGGCCTCCAGGAGAAGGCGAGGGTGTTGCAGCAGTTCAGCAATGTTCATGATGTGCTTTCACTTGTTGATGGCTCTCGTTTGGGAAGGGTTCGGCGCCGGATCAGGTCGGCAAGCGCCGCCAGTGCGGGGGAGGCGAGCGGGAACAGGGACGCCGCTGCGGCGCGGCGGACGACGGGGCCACGAGCGGGTATGTCGCGGAGCGCTGGCGTGAATCCGGAACCGCGGAGGCGCTGGACGGCGAGTCGGGTGGCGGTCGAACCATCCCCCGTGGCGCTGCGACGCAGGATCGCGGGGAGGCGCGGCATGGCGTCGGCGGAGTCCGGCGCGTGGCCAGCGAGTCCGAGACGCAGGAGGGCGAACAGCGCAGGGAGCCTTCCCCAGGCCGCTTGGTCGAAGCATCCGCGGGCCGACTCGCGTTCGGGGTCATGAGGGGTCGGCAACCGCACCAAGCTCAGGGCACGGGCGAGCCGGGCGAGTTGCCGGTCGTCGGTCTCCCCATCCAGAAAGGCGACGAGGCTGGCGGGGCTCACCGCGTGGGTCGCTGCGAAGGCCGAGGGGTGGTCGGCTTCGAGCCGAATGCGACGCTCGTGGACCGAGAGCAAAGTGTCCTCGAGTCCCTGATCCCGCCAGACGACTTCTCGGCTGGTCATATCCCAGGCGGGGAACGGTTTGTCCACCTCGAGCGGTTCCCAATGCGCGCGGAGGGAAGGTTGGCCGAACGACGCCAGGCCCGCGGCCAGATCCACTTCGGCTTCGTTGCGGTGTCGAAGCTTGAGCCACCATTGGGCCGACAGCGTGGACACGGGCAGGAGTCCCTTCTCCTTGGTCCAACGCAGGCTGCGGGCGAGCGCCGCCTCGGTGTCGGCCACTGCGATCAGCAGACTCTCCACCGCGGCCTGTTCCTCGGCCTCCTGCTGGCTGGAACGGAGCAGCGCGAGGGCGGCTTGCTCCAGGCGATGGACGGCTCCGGCGACGCGGTTGGGAACCTGATCGCCACGGGCGGCTCCGCGGACCCGATCGAACCAGTCGGCACGGTCCAGATCGTCGAGGATCTCCGTCGTTCGCGGGCGGCGGCGAACGGGCACGCGGTCGAGCGGGGTGGCGAAGAACGCGAGGCCGTTGCGTGGGGCGAAGCTGTAGCGTTGGAACGAGGACAGCCCACGGTCCACGCCAAGGCTGGCCACGGCACGGGTGAACTCGAAGCCGTCGCGGGCAGCGCGATCCGGGAGCCTGGCCCGGCCCTCGCCGAGCACGTGCTGCAACTCCGTCACGGTGGCAGGTCGATGCCAGAGCGGCGCCCATAGTTCACACCGGGCCTCGGCATCGGATTCGCCCGCGCTCGCGTAGCCGAAGCCGCTCGGGCGGACACTGAACGGGAAGGCCAGTTCGCCTGGCCCGCAGGACTCCATGCGCTTGACCGCAGCCGCAGCGAACAACAGCGTCCCCTCGAGCATCAGGACAAAATCCCAGGGGTTGACCAGCGCTTTGGCGTCGAAACCGGAAGTGCTGTTGGCGCCGCCGGCGGCGGAGGGAAAAAACTGACCGATGGCACTGTCGGCAAGCCCTCGCGTGGGCTCGGCGAAGAGGCTGCCGGCCAGTAGCGATGCGCAACCCTCGGAAGGTGTTCCGGTGTCCGGGTTGAACAGCTCGACCAGTCGCTGCATGAAGTTGTTCGTGAACTCCAAACGCCCGTCGTTTCCGCCGGTGCCAAGCAGTGGCGGAAACCTCGGGCCGTCGCCGGTGAGCACCAACGCAGCGTCCATCCATTCGAGCGCTGTTTCGGGGAGCCGGCTCCGGCAGGCGCTAAGGAGCCGTTCCTTCTCATTCTCGCCAGGTTTCTCGGTGAGCCCGAGTTGTTCGAGCGTCTGCCTGGCGGTGGCAATGGCAGCCCGATAGCTCCGAAACCGAGGAGCGTTGCCGTGCGACAGGGCAGCAATGCCGTCAGGATTGTCGCTCCGATAGAACCCGCTTCCACCATTCCAAGGCGCAAGGATGGGGGTGGGCTCATAGTCATGGAGGAAGAAGCGTTCGACGGCGTCGCGGCCGAGTGTGGTGTGGAGGACGAAGACTTCACCACGCCATGAACCCCGCGGCCGGGGGAACTCGGGTGGCAGTTGGTCGGAGAGCAGCCGGAGGATCCCCAGCGCCTTGAGATAGTGGGCGAGCGGGGTTGGGGAACAGCCAGGCAGCGGAAGCCCTCCCTCGAGGTCGGCCTGGACCGCAACGACCCGTTCAGCCTGCAGGGGCGCAAGCTCGGCGTAACTCAGGACGCCGCGGGTGGTTTCAACGAAGGGGTTGGCTCGATCCAGCCGAGCGTCGCTCGGAGCCTCTCCAGTCTGACCGGTTCGCCCTCGAAGGCCATGCTCCGGGCCACCCGCAGGGGAAGGCTCTCCCACCGGCGTCGAGTCTTCTCCGTCGCGGAAAGGCTCCACCAGCGGACCACCGTCTCCTGCCAGTTCATCTGATGGGTTCTGGTGGGTCCCGACGCCGGCCGCAACCGCGCTGGCCGAAGGACTGGACGCCCGGGCGTCGGCGGCACGTAGGACGGTCTCCAGGAAGGCGAGCCGTACCGGTCCCAGGTCAGCGGCATCGCGGAGGGTGACACAGGCTTCGAGCCAGGAGGGTTCGCCCTCCGGGCTTGAGCCCATCTGCATCAAGCCAAGGGAGAGCCTCGTGGTTGGCCGATCGCAACCGTTCACGGTGATCGCTGGCAGTTCGTCGCCTTCCCACACCCCGCGGGCGACCAAGAGATCGGAGCCGTCGGGACGTGGCGCCGGCTCCGCTTCGCCGGGCCGGGCTCGGAGCGAGAGGCGTAC
>JBBQML010000263.1:0-6593 GCA_038328885.1 Verrucomicrobiota bacterium
TCCCGGGGAACGGCGCCCGGTCACGGCACAAATCACCGCAGACGATGTGTGTCAAAGTCCGAAGTCCCGGATCCGAAGCGCGCACCAGCGGGCGCCCATACCCGGCATTGGCGCCGGACTTCCAGGTGCGAGGTAGAGGAGGCGTCGACGCGATCGCCCGGTCGCCGGGAGCCCGTCCCAACCACGGCTCCCCAACCGGAACACCCACTAGGTCCCGGGTGGAACATCGTCAACTCACGAGGGGCATGGTCCAGCGCCGCAAGACGATTCCACGAAGGGTCGTAAAACGGTCTGGACCATTCTACGATGGGCACGCTAACAGTCTCCCATGGCTGCTCCGGTTCGGCGCCTCTACGAATCGATCCTCTCCCAGCATCTCGCGGAGCACCGTCAGATGGCGTTTCTGGCCGGGCCTCGCCAGGTCGGCAAGACCACGGTCTGCGCCCGGCTCGCTGGCTCGGAGCGCATTCTGGATTGGGACAACGCGGACCATCGCGCCATCGTGCTTGCCGGCCCTGCCGCCGTCGCCACCCGGTTTGGGCTCCAGCGTCTCCGGGCGACACCCCCCGTGGTCGGGTTCGACGAGTTGCACAAGTTCGGCCGATGGAAGGCCTTCCTGAAGGGCTTCTTCGACACGTACGCCGACCGGGTCCGCATCGCTGGGTGGACACCCTGTGCTCGCTGCACTTCGGATTCCTGGTCCGGCCTTGGTTCAGGAACATCGCCAAGTCGCTCCGCAAGGAACCCAAGTGGTTCCTCCGAGACTGGGCCCAGACGGGGGACCCCGGGGCGCGAGCAGAGACGTTTGTGGCGTGCCACCTCCTGAAGGCGGTGGACGCCTGGAACGATCTTGGGCTGGGGCGGTTCGAACTCCGGTACCTTCGCGACAAGATGCAGCGCGAGGTCGATTTCGTGATCATCAAGGATCGGCATCCCTGGATGCTCGTAGAGGCGAAGCACGGGGGAACCGAACTTTCGCCGTCGCTGGCGTATTACCAGCGACTCCTCAACGCCCCGCACGCGTTTCAGGCGGTCGTGGACCTTCCCTTCGAAGAGGCGGATTGCTTTGCCGCAGCGGGACCTCTGGTCGTTCCTGCGCGGACCTTGCTGTCGCAACTGCCCTGAGGTCTCGGGTGCCGAACCTCGCCGGACCGGGATGCAGGCAGCGCAAGAAAGGACGGGACCCGGAGCGGGGCAGTCCTGGTAACGGTCTTGGTCACGTTGCTCGAGGTTTCCGGAGGTGTCCGCGGATCCTGTAACAAGGACTTACAGCAATTTCGGTGGTTGTATGTCTCTTCGGATCAGAATCTAGCATTTCTGATTCGCCATCTCGGTCGGCGCGTGACCAAACGTCACCTTCTGAGCCATCGCTTGCGAGTGTTGGTCGCGGAGGTGGCCGTAGCCGCGCATCGCCAGGGCACCACCATCCTTGTGGCCGAGCCAGCGGTTGACGGTCGGGATGTCGATGCCGGCCTCGATGCAGCTCGTGGCAAAGAAGTGCCGGAGGTCGTGGTGGGTGATGCGGTCCAGGCCGAGATCCTTGCAGGCGCGCTCCATGGCCTTCTGGCATTCCTGTACGCGCATCACGGTGGCATTCCCAGATTCGTCGGCGCGCTCGGCGCGAACGCGCTTCAGGAGGGTGATCATGGCGGCGTTCATCGGTACCCAGCGGGTCTCGCCGTTCTTGGTGCCGTGCTCGGGATTCCCGTCGACAAGGATGCGGCCCTTGGCGAGGTCGCAGTCGCACCACCGGATGAACTCGGCCTCGCCTTTGCGAAAGCCGCCATAGGCGAGGAACTCAACGAGGTTGGCGCAATCGCGGCTGAAGCGCCCGCCGCGTTCGGCGATGGTCCGGACGAAGCGGGCGAACTGATCGAGGCTGGGAAGGCGGAAGTGCTTCAGGGGCACCTTGACCTTGCGCACTTCGTTGGCCGGGTTCCCGAACCGGACGCCGGCCTTCACGGCGACGTCCATAACCATGCGCAAGGTGCCGACGGTGTTGTTGTACATCGTCGGGCTGTAGCGGTGGGCAAAGCCGGCACCCCAGTCCTGGCATTGCCGCGTAGTGATGCGACGCACGTCGGACTCCGCCAGACCGGGCCAGGCGCGAAGCAGTGCGTCGAGGCAGCGGCGGCGGTATTCCCGGGTGGTGGGCTTCACCGACGGGTTCGCGTCGACCTGCTGCAGCATCGCTTCCGCGGCTGCTTGGAACGTCATCGGACCGTCGCGGGTCGCGTCGGACACTTCGGCGATGCCGCGGTTCTCCTTGAGCAGATCATTGAGCCGGAGGACGGCGACGGAGTACGTCCGCGTCTTGAGGCTTTGGCGAATGAGCTTGCCTCCCACCTTCGCGCGGGCGAAGTACGTCCGGTCTTTGGGCCCATAGCTCAGCGGTTAGAGCAGGGGACTCATAATTCGAATCGGGGGTTTTATACCCATTGGGACCCAACCGGTCCGGAGCACCCAACCTGCTGATCGAAAGAGGCTTGGCGCTGATCTCGCACAGAACCCATCCGGACCCATTTAGGCCCAGTTTCGGGCAACCGGTATCAGATGGAGTATCAGATTTGGCCTACAGTTGTGCTCCTTGTCGTCGGCAATGGCACGCTGCATGAGCGGGGGCTCCGATCGGAGCGGCAGGAACTCAACCCGGTTCGTGAAGTCCTCCGGAGTAACGCACTCCACGGACTCTCCAGGTTGGCGACACACCGGCCGAGCGTGACGCCCAACCGCAGTCCGACTCCCACGCCTACTGCAGCAGCAGAAAGAAACTGTTCAGCACCGCCGCGACAAAGCCCGCGCCGCTGGCTCCGGTCGGGATGTGGACGTTTTCGCGCAGAAACGTGGGGTCCAGTTTATCGAGGCAGGCACGGAGTTCCAGGGCCTGCACGGCGGGCGCGGCCCCGTCCAAATCGGATCGGTCTAGGAAGTGCCACACGGCTTCGATAGCGGCGAAGAGCGAGGCCCAGTCTACCCATCGTGGAAAGTCCGGGCCCCCTGCCCCGTCCCGCGCAGGCCAAGTGAGGAGGAACCGCCATTCATCGCGCCGCAGCCAGAACCGCGTCTCGTGGCCTTCGCGCCGGGTCAGCACATGGCCCGAGCACACCATGTCGTTGAGCGCGGTCTGGAGAGTCCGGGGAAAATAGGCCAGGCGCTCGGCCATCTCGCGAGGATGCCCGGACTCGAAGGCGAGCAGGCAGGCCATGACCTCGGCCCGCGCCTGGATGCCGAACAAAGCTCGCAGTTTGAAGAGCAGATTCGTCGGTTGGTGTGGATCGGCCGCCTGGCTGAGCTGGCGAAACTTCACCGGGCCCCGCAGCCACCCGCGACGGGCAAAGAGCTCATCGGGTTGGCCAACCACCGGCACGCCTGGAAAGAGGGGCTCGCTCCCCGCCGCCGACTTCTCTTCGCGCAGCAGGGTTTTCCACTTGGAGTGGACCGCCCGCCGGGCCAGATGCGCCGCCATTGCGCCTTCTCCAGGCGACCAGCCGCCCCGACGGGAGGAGTTCCACTAGCTGATCCATCCGGCTCGAACTGCCAGCACTGGAAACACAAGGACCTCAACCGAGCCTGATCAATCCGGATCGGGTTCGCGCACGTCGAGGGCGGGGCGATGGTGCATTGCGTCCTGGGGCGTGAGCACAGTAACCCTTGGGAGCTCAAGTAGATGTCAGGATTGGCAGAAACCACGCGGGATGAGCAGCTGGTCAATGAAAGCGCCAACGCCAGGGACGTTCTCTTCACCGCGGAAGCCGCCCGCCCGCATCTCTCCTCAAGAAGCCTTCCTATTGCCTTCCGTCACGGCTTCTCGGCGACGACCTTGCCGTCTTTCCAGACGTACACGGGGGTGCCGTGCATCCGCGCCGTCTTGCGGGCCGCCTTGGCGGCACGGCGAAGCCCGCGACCAACCGCGGCCACGAAATCACCCCGCCGTTGAGTGATGGGGGTTGTTTTCATCGGGAGGACTCCAAGAGCACAGGTTCCGTTGCGGAGTTGTTGTAGACGGCCCAAGCGTCGGCCAGGGGGCGATAGACGGTAAGGAAATTCTGCCAGCCACGAATGAAGCGGCGCCGGACATCCGACTCGGGCACGTCATGCCCGCCCTGCTTCACTCGCGAGGCGATGCGTCGGAGCGCCAAGCGCACCGAATCAAGCCGAAGATAGACGATCTCCACCTGGTAGCCGGTTGCTTTCCAGTGCTTCAATCGGCCGACGTAGCCCAGTCCGCTGAGCGTCGTCTCGAACGCGAAATCGGCACGAGCGCCAGCCAGGTGGTCCAACTCGGTGAGGAAAAGGCGTCCGGCCTTGATTGCAGCCAATTCGGGGCGGAGCGGAGAGAGTCCACCGGCGATCAGGTCGGCGTTGACGAAGTGAAGCACTCCCAGGTCCTTGACCAGGCACTCGCGCGCGAAGGTGGTCTTCCCGGCCCCATTTGGGCCGGCAACGATCACGCAGAATGGTGGCTTGGCATTGTTCATGGCCATGCGGATGCCCTGGCGGGAACGGGTCGGGCGGGCGTCATGGGCAATTCCGTCTGCACCTGGTCAAAGATGACCCACTGAGCCATGGCCTGCGAGTGCTCATCGAGGGGATGCCCGTAGACGGGCAGATCGCCTGTAATCACCTCCCGAGCAGCCGGAAGAAGCTGTTCAGGACCGCCTCGACGAAGGCCGCGCCGCTGGCGCCGGACGGGACTTGGAGATTTTCGCGCACGAACGTGGGGTCCAGTTTATCGAGGCAGGCGCGTAGCTCGATCGCCTGCACGGCGGGCGCGGCACCGTCCAAATCGGACGGGTCCAGAAAGCGCCACACGGACTCGATAGCGCCGAAGAACGAGGCCCAGTCTATCCATCGTGGAAAGTCCGGGGACCCTGCCCCGTCCCGCGCAGGCCAAGTGAGGAGGAACCGCCATTCATCGCGGCGCAGCCAGAACCGCTTCTCGTGGCCCTCGCGCCGGGTCAGCACATGGCCGGAGCACGCCATGTCGTTGAGCGCGGTCTGGAGAGTTCGGGGAAAATAGGCCAGCCGTTCGGCCATCTCGCGAGGATGCCCGGACTCGAAGGCGAGCAGGTAGGCCATGACCTCGGCCCGCGCCTGGATGCCGAACAAGGCTCGCAGCTTGAACAGCAGATTGGTCGGTTGGTGTGGATCGGCCGCCTGGCTGAGCTCGCGAAACATCACCGGGCCTCGCAGCCACCCGCGACGGGCAAAGAGCTCATCGGGTTGGCCAAACGCCGGCACGCCTGGGAAGAGGGGTTCGTTACCGGCCGGCAGCTTTTCGTCGCGCAGCAGGCTTTTCCACTTGGAGTGGACCGTCCGCCGGGACAGATGGGCCGCCATGGCTCCGAGAATGGTGCCTTCGCCGAATCGTGGGCTGAGGTTCTGCAGACGTTGCAGATTGATTGCCTGTCCGTTGGTGTTGAGCCAATCGAGGACCTCATCGAAGAGCCGGGGATCGCGGCCCAGGCTCGTGGTGGCCAGCAGCAACGCTTCCGGATCGATGATCCAGTGGTCAGAGGTGAGTGCGTGCCCTGCGACGCCCAGAGCGGACCATTGCCGCCAGAGGAAATCCAAGGTGAGCTCCCGAAAGCGTTCCCTAGAGCCGTTCATGGAAGCCTCCATGGCCAAGGGTGGTCCGCGTTACATGATTCAACGCGATGAGTGCCGAACCGCCGCAACCGACGAGATGCAGTTTCGGACGCTTCCCGGCCACCATCAGGTGGCCGAGAAGTTCCATCGCCTGACGCAGCGAGTCCCAGTTGATCTCGATCACAAAGCTACTTTAAACACCCATAAATAGCTTTTCAAGTATCCTGTTATTCTTTGGGTCGACACCGCCCCCGGCCGATTGCACTAAGGTGAGGGACCCCGAACGCCCGGCGAGTGCTTCTCCTGGGGGAGGTTTCTGAACGCGGCGGCGGCGCCCAGGATCGGACATCACGGGGAGCTCACTCAACCTCGATCGGGGTTACCACGACGTAGAGACGGCGGTGTTCGACCTCGGTCCGGGACGGGCGGAACCAAGAGCGTTTTGTTCTTTTCACATGCTCTGTCACCGGGCCACGAACCATCAGGGAGTGCCCGGGGGGGAACCGTCCCCTCCCCGAGCACTCTGCGGACCCGCAGTCGGGGCAAGGGGAGTTGGGCGGGGAGTTTTCCGTCCTTCGAATGCACCACGATGGAACTCATAACCGGAGCGTCGTACCCGAGGAATTCACTGACGCCTCCGGTAATCCTGAAATGCCACACGCCTTCCTTCCGGGAGGGGGCCACGGTGATCCGGGGCCCGAACAAGTGAGCTTCGGTGTCGTAGTGCACCGCGGTGCCATCCGGTGTGTTCGTACGGACACCCATGACCAGGGCCCTCGCGTCCCGAATCTGGACTTCCGCCATGCGCCCTTCCACCGTCGTGATCTTCGGGGCGGCCTGCATCGTCACGGCGTTCCGGGATTCCAGCGTGTGGAGCAACGCCTTCCATTGCGCCGCGGAGACCACCACTGACTGGCCTTCGACTTGGGTCGTCTCGACACGGATGGCATCGGCATACGGCGAATCGGCGGCGGGATCGTCGTCGGAACGCCGCCCGATTCGGA
>JBBQML010000264.1:0-6587 GCA_038328885.1 Verrucomicrobiota bacterium
GTCGTTGCGGTGGCGGGCGATGTCGATGCCCATGGCACCGCGGGCGTTGCCGATGGCATCGAAGGCAAGGCCGAGGGTGGCCCCGACCTCGGCGAAGGTGCCGTCGTGTCGGTTGGTGAAGACGAAGTTCTGGACGGTGTCGTTGGCGATGACCAGGTCGATCCAACCGTCCCGATTGAGATCGACGGGGGCCACTCCGAGGGATTTGGCGGCCGGCACGCCGGTGGAGGCGTTCTTGACCTGCACGCCGGCCGCGGCCGAGACGTCCGTGAACCGGCCGTTGCCCTCGTTGCGATACAGGCAGGGGAAGGTTCCCTGGAAGTTCATGGGTGGGCCGTAGGCCCGGTTGCGCCCATCGAGACTGTACCCGACCTGAAGGTCGATTTCGCGCGACCAGCGCACGTAGTTGGCTACGAACAGGTCGAGGTCGCCGTCCAGGTCGTAGTCCAGAAAGCTGGCGCTGGCGCTCCATTCCCGTTCGTCGCCGCCCACCCCGGCTTCGGCGGTCACGTCCTTGAATCGGCCATCACCCAGGCCGCGAAAGAGGTGGTTGCTTCCGACCCCGGTGAGGAAGACGTCGACGAGTCCGTCGTTGTCGAAATCGCCGACGGCCACGCCCATGCCGTAGGAAGTGATATCGAGACCGGAGCCGGCGGTCACGTCGGTGAATTTGCCGTCGCCCTCGTTGCGGAAGAGGGCGTGCGTGGGAAGCGGGTTGGGAGGGTTCCTGGCCCACGGCCAGGGTGCCCCGTTGACGATCAGGAGGTCGGGTCGATCGTCCTGGTTGAAGTCCAGGAAGGCCCCGCCGCCGCCCATTGTTTCCGGGAGGAGCTTCTCTCCCTCGGCGCCGTTGTAGTGGCTGAAACGGAGGCCGGCGGCAGCGGTGATGTCGGTGAACCGGACCACCGGCGGCTGGGCGATGGGTTTGCCGGGGGTGCCTGGGGTGGCCAGCGGGGTGAGCTGAACAGGTTTCGGGGCTGGTTTGCGGTTGGCCCAGAAAAGGATCCCCGCGGCCGTGGCCAGGAGGACGACCGCGGCCGCGACCGAGATCCGTGTGGCACGGCCGATCACGGCGTCATCGTGGTGGGCCAGATCCTCCGGGTCGGGGCCTGGGGGGTGCGGGGGTGCGGGGTGCGGGGATGGCGTGTCGGCGCTCATGCGGCGGGCTGGGAGTGGGGAGTAAAGAGAGCCGCCCGGGTGGCATGCAAGATTTTCACGGCGCGACGGTTTTCCGTGGCGTGGGGCGGCGGGCGCGGCATCTTGCGCGCGATGGCGAACGTGAATTTGCGACCCGATGGGTGGTTGCCGGACCGTGCGGCGACGTCCGAGGCTGTCTTTCTGGATCGTCGCCGGTTCATCGGCCGGCTGGGATTGGCGGGGGCAGGCCTGCTGGGCTGGCACGCTTCGACGAGCGGCGCGGCGGACGTTTACGGGAAGGGGTACCCCCACCCGCGCCCGAAGGAATTCGATCCGGGTTGGAAGATCACGGAGGAGAAGGTGGCTTCGACCTACAACAACTTTTACGAGTTCACGCTCAGCAAGGACGTCCATCGGCACGTGGCGAAGTTCGAGACCGCACCCTGGCCGCTGTCGGTCACGGGGTTGGTGGAAGAACCGCTGGAGCTCGATGCCGCGGAGGTGGTGTCCCGGATGACCCTGGAGGAACGCGTCTATCGGTTCCGCTGCGTGGAGGCCTGGGCCATGGTGGTGCCTTGGACCGGCTTCCCCTTCGCTCGACTCGCGGCCCTGGCGCGTCCCAAACCCGAGGCTAAGTTCGTGCGATTCATTTCGGCGTCGAAGCCCGACCAGATGCCGGGCATCGGGGCGAACCCGGAGTATCCGTGGCCGTACTTCGAGGGACTGCGCCTGGAGGAGGCGCTGCATCCGCTGACCTTGCTGGCGACCGGGGTTTATGGCCGGCCCCTGGCCAAGCAGTTCGGGGCCCCCCTGCGGTTGGTGGTGCCCTGGAAATACGGTTACAAGAGCGCGAAGAGCGTGGTGAGGATCGAGTTCGTCGCGCAGCAGCCCAGGACCTTCTGGGAGACGCTCCAGCCCCGGGAGTATCCCTTCGAGAGCAACGTCGATCCCGGGGTGCCGCACCCGCGATGGTCACAAGCCACCGAGCGGCTGATTGATACCGGCGACCGGGTGAAGACCCGGAAGTTCAATGGTTACGGCGACCAGGTGGCGAAGCTCTACAGCGGGGCCTGAGCGATGGCGGACGCGATCCTCAGCGTGGCGGAGATGCGCGCCTGGGAGGCCCGGACCTGGGCAGCGGGGATCAACCCTGCCGACGTGATTCAACGGGCCGGGCGGGCGGTGGCTGCGGTGGCTCGGGGTTGGACACGTCCGGGAGACCCGGTGCTCGTCCTGGCCGGGCAGGGCCACAACGGGGATGACGCTGCGGTGGCGGCGAGGGAACTCCAGAGCGACCGGGTGGTGTGCCTGGTCCGGTTGCCTGGCACGGATGGGTTTCGCGGCGCGAAGGAATGGCTGGCGCTTCGGCGCGGGTCACCCCGGGCCCTGGTCATCGACGGCATGTTCGGAATCGGGCTGAACCGGCCGCTGGCGGGGGATTGGGCCGACCTCGTGGAGGCGGTGAATGCTGCCGCGCTCCGGGTGCTGGCGGTCGATGTTCCGTCCGGACTCGAGGCTGATTCGGGGGCGGCCCGTGGTCCGACGATCGAGGCCGCGGTGACCGTGACCTTGGGGGCGGTGAAGGCGGGGTTGGTGGTGGAATCGGCTGCGCCCTCGGTGGGGCGTCTGGAACTGGCGCGCGACATCGGTCTCCTGGGGCAGGGTCCGCAGCCGGCGGGGGCTTGGTGGACGACCGCGGAGGAATTCGACGGATATCCGCCGCGGCGTCCGGCGGGTGGGCACAAGGGCAGCTTCGGGCATGTGGCGATCCTAGCCGGCAGCTTGGGCTACCACGGGGCGGCGGTGCTCGCGGCCGGCGGCGCGCTTCGCGCACGCCCGGGCCTGGTCACCGTTTTTACCGAAGTACGCAGCTATCTGGCGGTCGCCTCCCAACTCCGCTCGGCCATGGTGCGGCCATGGGCGGGCGAGTTGTTGGGGGCGGGGGGCCACACGGCGGTCGTGATCGGGCCGGGGCTGGCTTCACCGGGGCTGCCCGTCGCCCTTCGCGAAGAGGCTTGTCGGGCCTGGGTGCAGGCCCAGGTCCCGGTCGTCGCTGATGCGAGTGCGTTGGACTGGTTGCCGGTTGAGCTGGATCCGGGGGCGGGGTTGCGCGTGGTGACCCCGCACCCGGGCGAGGCCGCGCGGTTGCTGGGGGTGACCCCGGCGGAGATTCAAGCCGACCGCATCCGGGCGGCGGCGCGGTTGGGAGCCCGCTGGGGGCCGGCCCGGGTGGTGGTGGTGCTGAAGGGGCGGCACACCGTGGTGGGGTTGGGCGCGACGGGCCCGTGGTTCCTGAACTCCAGCGGCAACCCGGGCCTGGCCCAGGGTGGCAGCGGCGATGTGTTGGCGGGCTTGCTCGGCGGGCTGCTCGCCCAGCCGGCCTTGGCTGCCGACGCGCTGAGGGCGGTGCGCCACGGCGTCTGGTGGCATGGTGCGGCGGCCGATCGGCTTGAGGCTCGGGGCGGGGCGTGGACGACGGATGACCTCGCACCGGCCTTGGGCTGGCCCTCGGACCCGGCCGCCGAGGATGCAGCCCGGGACTCCGGGTGACCGGGAACTGCTGATGGAGCACGGGGGACTGCGGGGTGGGGGGGGCGTGATCGAGCTCAGGACCCCGGCCTCCCACCGATCGACCCTCGGGAAACCGCGGGAGGCGCCCGCGTGCCGGGGCCTCCAAGAATCGGCTTTCCCTTTTGGGCACGCTTCCACACTTTCCCTGCTGACAATGGATTCGAAGAAGCTGGCCCTGCGGTGTCGGGAACTCGCGGACAACCGAAAGGCGGACAACATCCTCATCCTCGATCTCCGGGAACTCCCCGGGGTGACCGACTTCATGGTCGTATGCTCGGGGACCAGCGAGCCCCACTTGCGCGCGATCGAGGACGAGATCACCCGCAAGCTCCGCGACGAGCACAACGTACGTCCCCGGGCCGTTGACGGTACGCGAAACAGCGGGTGGACCGTGCTCGATTACGTGGACGTCCTGGTCCACGTGATGAAGCCCGACACGCGGGCGCGCTATGATCTGGAGGGGCTTTGGGGTGATGCGACCCGGCTGCGGGCGCCGCGGAAGCGGTCGGCGGCCGGCAGTCCGGCCAAGAAGCGGGCGAAAGCGAAGAGACCCGTCGCCGAGGAACCGGGCAACCCCAGTTAGCGTCCCGCGTTGTAGGTTTCGAGGCTGTACTTCGTCTCGACCAGATCTGCGGCGAGCTGCCGGGTGGGGGTATCGAGTCCGAGCGGCTCCGTGAGGTGGAAGAACGCCGACGGTGCCGCGTTGGGCAGCGCGGCATTCCAGGCTCCGCGGTCGAGGCGCGGGGGCGGTTGGACCGAGCCCTGGATGAGGAGGCCCTGGCGGTTCCGGCGCTGGGCGGCTCCCCCGATCTTTCGGCCCGACCAGAGCACGTCGAATTTTTCCCAGCCTTGGAAGCATTGGCCGGGGGTGACCTGCCGGCAGCAGGGTGCGAGTTCCGCCGTGACGCCCAGCCGGCTCAGGGCCACCACCACCCACGCATGCACCGACCGATAGCTGTCGATGGCCCTCAGCTCGTACCAGGCGTGACCGGGCGGGACGGCGAGGCTGTAGGTCCAGTCCCGGTCATGGGGTACCATGCCGCCGCCGGTGGGGCGGCGCACGAGCGGGCGGAGGAGGGTGGCTTGGGCGACGTCGGCGTGGCGTTGGAAGTAGCCGAAGGTCGTGGCCGGTTGCGTCCAGCCGTAGAGCCGGAGCACGGGGAGGGCGCGGGCCATGGCGGAGGCGAGCAGTGCCTCGTCCAACGCCATGTTCCAGGCGGGTTCCCCCGGTCCCGTATTCAGCACGAGCAGAGCGGATCCGGCGGTCATCGATCCTTTCCTGTCCCCGCCTGGCCGGCGGAGGGGCACCAGGCCGCGAGTTCGCAGCCTGGGCAATCGGGTTGGCGCGCGCCGCAGCGGCGCCGACCGTGCCAGATCAGCCAATGGCTGGTCATCGACCATTGTTCGCGGGGCACCAGGGCGTTCAGGTCCTGTTCGATTTTCACGGGGTCGGTGTGCCGGGTGAGACGGAGCCGGCGGGATACGCGGGCGACGTGGGTGTCGACCACCACGCCTTCGGGGCATCCGAAGGCGTTGCCCAACACCACGTTGGCGGTTTTTCGTCCGACTCCGGGGAGAGCCACCAGGGCGTTCAGGGAACCCGGCACCTCGCCCGCGTGCCGCTGCAGGAGGAGTCGCGCGGCAGCTTGGATGTTACGGGCCTTGCCGCGGAAGAGCCCGATGCGTCGAAGGTCGGCTTCGAGCTGAGGCAACGGGGCCTCGGCGAAGTGGTCGGCAGTGGGGTATTTCGGGAAAAGATCCGCGGTGACCACATTCACCTGTCGATCGGTGCACTGGGCGGAGAGCACGGTGGCCACGAGGAGTTGGAGTGGATTCGCGTAGTTCAGCTCGCAGTGGGCATCCGGGTAGGCGTCCCGCAATCGGGCAAGGATGGCCCCGACGCGAGCCGACCGGGCTGGGGAGGTTTCGCGGGCCATGCAGTGGGGCCGTGGGCCTGAGGGAGGGGCGAGGCTGGACCGGGCATCAGTGCGGGGCCACCCGGCCCGGACCCGGCGGACCCTTCCATGCGGGGTCGAGGCGGGGATCGCGAACGGGATCCCGGGATCAATCCGCATCCTGAAACAACGCCGCGCGGCGGGCAGGCCCGGTGCGGGCCGGGGCGAGCCCCGAGGCCTCGGGGTACTCGAAGACGCGGCCCTCGAAATTGCGGAGCACCACGCGGTCGTGGTTGTGACTGAGGACGTACTCCGGGTTCACGGGGACCTTGCCGCCTCCGCCGGGGGCATCGATCACGTACTGCGGGATGGCGTACCCGGTGGTGTGACCGCGGAGCGACTGCATGATCTCCAGTCCTTTGCGAACGCTCGTGCGCAGGTGTGCGGAGCCGGTGATCAGGTCGCACTGGTAGATATAGTAGGGCCGCACGCGGCACATCAGCAACTTCTGGACGTGCGCCTTCATGACCTCGGCGTCGTCATTGACCCGGCGCAGGAGCACGGATTGGTTCCCCAGCGGGATCCCGGCGTCCGCCAAAGCACCGAGCGCGTCGCGCACTTCCGTGGTGAGTTCCCGGGGATGGTTCGAGTGGATACTGACGAACAGGGGATGGAATTGACGGAGCATGGCGCAGAGCTCCGGGGTGATGCGCTGCGGCAGAAACACCGGGATGCGGGTTCCGAGCCGTACGAACTCCACATGGGGAATGGCCCGGAGCCGCCGGAGGAGGTGCTCGAGCTTCTCGTCGGAGAAGAGCAGGGGATCCCCTCCGCTGAGGAGGACGTCCCGGATCTCCGGATGCTGCCCGATGTACTCCAACTGCCGGTCGAAGTCGGCGTGGAAATCGTACCCGGTCGCGTTGCTGACCAGCCGTGAGCGGGTGCAGTAGCGGCAGTAGGCGGCGCAGCGGTCGGTGACGAGGA
>JBBQML010000265.1:0-6587 GCA_038328885.1 Verrucomicrobiota bacterium
GATAGCCCGCCGAAGCCGCGACATCGCAACGGGTTGCATCCGGTACGCCTACAAAACCGTGTTGGGTCGGGGTAGGTGGCCAAACCGGGATCCGCTGCATTCCCACTTACCTGAAGCTATTACAAACGGACTCCCCGTTGCGTTCATGGAAGGGAACGACTGCAATTCATACGCCTTCGTTGAGAATCGCCCAACAATCGCTATCGATAATCTAGGACTTAAGATGGTCGAGCTCTCCATCAAGCTTTGCAATGGTCCGAAGAAAACCTACGGCCACCCATACTTCGTGATGCCGGACGGGTCACAGTATGGTTTCTATCCCAAGTACGATACGCTGTGTAATGTCCTCTTATGCGGTCCAGGTGACGTGGTGCAGGGTTCGATAAACGGTGACCCCACCGTAGATTCTTGCCGTTATATGGAGATCAACGACACCTTCTACGATCCGGGTGCATTCTCCAGCTGCGTGCGGAATCGCGTGGCTGTTGATTTCGCCAAATCACAGAACGGTTCCCTGAGGAAGGCATATGGAATTCTTGTCCGAAACTGTTATGACTACGTTGCAGATGTGAAGACAGAGTGCGAAAGCAAGTCTCTTCGACGCAATCCGATCTGATAAGCCTATGCGTTATAGGGCAATTCTGGTCTGGTCGATGTTGGCGTTTTCGGTTCTGGGCGCCGTCCTATTAGCTGCCGTACGGTTCGCACCGCCAGTACCGAAGCGAATGCGCATTGGAAACTGTTACGAACGGACAAACGTTTTGCAGTTCTCTATCCCGGAGGGGAGCAGATTTAACCTCGTGATCGGCGGCACTCTGCCAACAACCTGGGCAGGTCGTGGTTTGAGTAACTTGGACGGTAACGTTTTGACGCTCCGATTATCTTCCAATTCCAAGTTGGTCTACGAGCGCAATCTCACTCAGAGAAACACAAAGGAGACTGGCTTACTGAGGCACGCTGGAGTCCCAATTGCCTACTCTCTGACCGAGCGCGGCTCGGACCAACCGCGGCTGTTTGAGGATTACGTCGAGCCACATCAAACTTGTGAAGTGGTCATTGTGTACCAAGGTGAACCTCCGGAAAGCGCTTCGCTTTGGCTCACCTGGTTGGGACAGCCAGCGCTACGACAAAAGGCAACTCAGTGACGTAGGCTCCCGGGGCCATACTGACATGCTTAGCCTAGGAAGTAAGGCTTGAAGCCGTCACTAAGCGAGAAGAAGAAGCCCGTGCGGTCACATCTCTGGATTTGACAAATGAGCCCGACGGTGGCGGCTTACCCCGTGATGGCGAGACCCTGACGGATCGAGGTTCCGTCGAGAAGAGCGGTCAGTCCTGCCAATTGACAGTCCGAATGGCATCCGAGATCCGGCCCGAGACGGCGCGCAGGCTGAAGGTCGAGTGTCCGGGAGCCCTCTCCCACGTCATGAATCGCGGCCACCGACGCCGTTTCCTGGGAAGCTTGGGCGAGGACTGGGAAAAGACCGGCTGGCAGGTGCATGCGCTCTGCCTGATGCTCCAGCATTTTCGCCTGATCGTCGAAACCCCGCGCCGCGAACTGGTCGCCGGAATGAAGTGATTCCGGGGCAGGTACTCCTCCCGGTTCGACCGACGGCATCGGCTCTTCGGCCACTTGTTCAGCGGACGTTACACAGCCCTGATCGAGGACGGCGGCGACGACGTGATACCTCAAGAGCACCATGGTGAGCTATTGCCCCCAGCGACGAGAAGAGCCTGGACTGGCACCCGCCCCCCCCTCCGCCGGAGATCGCTGTCAGCAGGCCAGCGGCCGCATGAGCCCGGCCGTATCAAGATTGTTGTCCCGTGGTCGCGCTGGCAGTAGTGTGGGTCTCGGACAGGAAGCATGCCCACGAACGCACCAGTGGCTGCCGCGCATATCTGGCTCGATGCCCGAGGGATGGCGTGGATCGACGACACCAACACGAAGGTGATGGAGGTTGCCCTCGATCAGCTTGACCACGGCTGGAGCCCGGAGGAGATCCATTTTCAGCATCCACACCTCTCCCTTGGGCAGATCCACGCGGCGCTGGCCTACTACTACGACCACCGCGAGGAACTGGACGCGGAAATCCAGGCTAGACTCCGGGAGCATCGGTTGCGCCGTGCTGAGGCTGTCGATTCTCCGATCCGGAAGCGGTTGCGCGAGCTTGGCAAGTTGCCGTGAGCGTTGGGCTGTACATGGATGTCCATGTCCCGAGCGCCATCACGCGAGCCCTCGTGCTGCGGGGCGTCGATGTGGCGACGGCGCAGATGGATGGTGCGGCGCGCCTGCCCGACCCGGAGCTTCTTGATCGTGCTACCCAGTTGGGCCGCGTCCTTTTCAACCAGGACGAGGACTTGCTTGCCGAGGCCACCCTGCGCCAGCGCCCCGGGCGCGTCTTCGCGGGGGTCGTTTACGCTCACCAACTGGACGTCACTATTGGGCAGTGCGTGGCCGATCTGGAGAACGCCTGCTCAGTGTACCTCGGAGGACTTCGTGAGCCGGGTCGAGTTCTTGCCCCTCTGATTCAGGGAGCGACACCGGAGGACGCCGTGTCGGGGCCTGGGAATCGCTCAGAATGGGAGGCCGCCGGGGCCGGCTTGTCTCACAGACGACCTCGGGGTGGGGCGGACACCAAAACGGACACCAAACGAGTTGAGGCCGGCGGGTGCGGGTGGTGGCCGAGGACGCTTGATTCGTCGGCCAAAGCCGGCCTAAATGACCCGGATTTAGCAGGTTAAGCGGTCGATTCCGACCCTCGCCTCCAGTTCTAATTGCCTCTCTGGCAACTGGCTCTGAAGTCAGGAAGTCCCAACGGACACCAAAATCGGTGCTCCGGCACTGCTCCGGCAGTGCTCGACCGGGCTCCTCCACCGCTCGGTCACGGTTCGGAATCGGTCTCTTTACGCTGGGATCCACGTGTTCGATCCCATGAAGACCCGATTCCGCCTCATGTCCCGCGGCGCCCGCGGCGGCGCCTACTACTGCGTCGATTCCCTCACCGGCAAACGCACCAGCCTCGGCACCGTGGACCGCGACGCCGCCGAGCAGATCGTCCTCGCCCGGAACCAGGCGCTCCGCCAACCGTCGCTCAACCTCCACATCGCCAAGGCCTACTTGGCCGGCAACGATTCCGGGGTGAACACCCGGACCTGGGGAGACGCGCTCAACGCCATCGTCGAGTCGAAGCAGGGCCCCACCCGGAGCCGCTGGGCGGTCGCCGCGAAGGACAAGGCCTTCGACGGGATCCTCGACGCCATCATCATCGAAACCAGGGCCGAAACGCTGCTGGAGGTGATCCGACGGGGGACCGTCAGCACGAACGTCCACCTCCGCAAGCTCCACAACTACTGCCTCGATATGGGCTGGCTGCCGTGGCCGATCATCCCGAAGCGCCAATGGCCACCCAACCGCTACCGCGATAAGCGAGCCATCCGGTTCGACGAGCATTTCGCGATCATCGATCGCGAGCCGAACCCCGAGCGCCGGGCGTTCTACGAGCTCTGTTGGCATCTCGGCGGCGCGCAGGGCGATATCGCCAGCCTCGCCGCCGATGACATCGACTGGTAACGCCGTGTCATCGCGTATTTTCGGCGTAAGACCGAATCGCCTGCCCTGATCCGCTTCGGCGACGACGTGGAGCGCGTCCTCCGCCAACTCCCGTTCTCCGGCCCGCTCTTCCCCAATCTCCGCGGCGTCCGGGCCTCCGACCGCGCCACGGAATTCAAGCAGCGCTGCCGGGGCTTGGGAATCGAGGGGGTGACCCTCCACAGCTACCGCTACGCCTGGGCCGAACGCGCCAAGACGGCCGGCTACCCCGAGCGCTTCGCCCAGGAAGCCCTCGGCCACAACAGCAAAGCCGTCCACCGCGCCTACGCCCGCCACGCCGAGGTCACGCTCCCGGCATTGGAGGACTACGAGCGCAAGGCCACCGGCCGCAAGGTCGTGCCAGTGCGATTCACTGCAGCGCCTTCGTCAGCAATCACTGCTGCTGAGGCCACCACTCGGCCATCAGCGAGTTGATCGAAGCGAGGCAGTCCCTCCGGGGGGAGGATTCCAGACGGGCCAAGGCAGCCAGGGTGGCGCCTGAGGCCTTCCGACGCCGCCCATCGAAGCATCTTCTGACATCGGCGCTCACTTCCTGGTGGTGAGCCCCACCGCCGATGCACCGGATCGCCCCGCCGGAGAAGGATTCCACGACGGAGACACTGGAGAATCGTCTTTGGGCTGCCGCAGACCAACTGCGCGCCAACTCCGGCCTCAAGGCCCTAGGAATACTCTGGGCCGGGATAAAGGGGCACGACCTTGACGGCGTCCGGCGAGCCGTATTCTGCCATGGCCAGGCACGCACTCTCGGCAGGCACTCTCAGGTATCGGTCCCGGAATTCGAGATCACGGGCTTGGCAGGATCGCAGGTGCCGCCGTCGCCGGGACCGCCCTCGGAGCGCGGGTGCTGCCGACATACACCCCCGCGCCGAACCCGAGCATCGCCACCAGGGCCAACCCGAGGAGCAGACTCCCCCACTGCTCGCGTTCGAAGCGGGCGCGCGCGTCGACACTCGCCGCACAGAGCGCCTGTCGTTCCTCGATGAACTTGTCCCGGGCCTGATCCCAGGTGCGCTTGCCACTTTCCAGGTCGGCCCTGATCTCCGTGGCCAACCCCTGCGCGGACCCGAGGTGGACTCGCATGGTCGCGGTCGCGTCCTTCAGGGCGGCGGACTGCCGCGTCACCTCGGCCTGGAGAGTCGTCAACTGGGCCCTCATCGAGTCCTGCACCCCCTGGGTCGTGGCCGCGATCTCGCCCTCGGCCTTGGCGAGGAGCTCTGCCAGGGCCTTGCGTTGCTCCTCGACCAACCGGGGGACCGCGGCGGCCGATCGCCACTGCGCGCGGGTGAGCAACGCCATTTGGACGGGGAAGGCGGCTTCGTCCCCCCGCGTCCATTCGGCGAGGATCTTCCGGAGTCGCCGGCCCTCCTCGGGGGACGCTCCCGCCATCAGGGCGTCGAAGTCGGTTTGGTCTTTCATTCGCCAAGGTTGAGCATGGGTTGGGCCGGAGAACGGGACTTCGATTGTGGGCCGGCGGGGAAGGCCTCGCGCGGAACCCATGCGTCCGGAACCAGCACCTCCGCTGCGGCGTGGTATTGGGGAAAGAGCTTCTGCATCGCCCACTGGAGCTCCCCGGCCAGCATCCGCTCCAGGTGCGGCGACTCAGGGTGGGCCAACTCGGCGAAACTCAGCTTCCGGCCGGCCTTGGCCTCGGCACGCTTCATCGCCAGCAGGGTGATCGGGGTGATCGTCGGAAGGGTCACCGAGCGGGCCCCGAACTTCTGGAGTTCGGTCTCCAGGCTCGATCCCGTGTAGAGGTCGGTCCGGACCTTGGCGGGATTGTGCACCACGACATAATCGACGCGGTCGCCAGCGAAGTAGAACAGGTCCATGATGTTGCTCATGCTCTCGGTATCCTCGCTCGGGAAGAGGAAGAAGGTGAACCGGAGCCTTTCGGCAGCGAGGGTTTCCAGTAACTGCAGCTCTCCGAGGGCGTGGAGGATCAGCCCGTCGGCCTGAGCGCGCACGTCGATGACATGCACGGGGGCGTCGCCGCGGGCGACCGATCGAAAGAGGCCCAGGAGGGTCGACTTGCTGTCGGCGTCATCGCCGAGCCGGTGGGGCAGGACCCGGTCGGGGTGCCAGTCGGCGAACGTGCGGTGGCGATCGTCGAGATCGGAGCCGGTCCAGTGGAGGCCCAGCCAGTCGAGCCAGGCGGTCCGGAATTCGGCTTCGAAGCTCTTGCCGAGTGAGCCCTTGGATTGCGGGTTCAGGTGAATGCGTCGGGATGGTTTCATGTGTAGTCCTCGCGGTTGAGTTGTTGAGGGTCAGGTCGACGGAAGGTGGATGTGGGCAGGAAGGGCTTCGCGGTGGTCACCGGCGGCGGCGGCGGCGGTTCCATCGGTGGCCCGGGCCTGGTCGGGAAGGGTTGGTCCTCCCAGGATGGCCCGCGCCTGAGATAGCGGCGGTAGAACTGGTGAACGCCCTGCGGGGAGATGGGGCATCCCATGCCGCGGAGGGCTTCGGCGATCTCCGCCCAGGTCCGCCGACGCGCCCGCCCGGCGCGGATCACCTCGACGTGGGGTTCGAGCCGACTGCGAAAGGGTCTGCCTCCGCGGTTGGCGGTCTGGGTGGAGTTGGCGTCCATGAGTGCGGGAAACAGCCTACCCGGTCCCGAGGAGAGGCGGTGAGCGAGCAGAGGGCGGCTGGACCCGGGTTCGGGCGGAGCCGTGGCGAGTCAAAGGGCAACATGCTGGAGAGAAACGTTGACCAGCGTTGAGGTCACGCGGTTGAGAAGCGTTGGGAAGCGTTGACGGACCCCGTTGAGGACCGTTGACCAGCGTTGCGCGGATCAACGCTTGTCCATGCTTCTCAACAGGCGGGGCAGCGGATGCCGCGGATCCTAACACTACAGCGACAGAATTGGCTTGCGCAGCGGAAGTGGCTCAGATAGGGTGCCGTCGTTGATTGAGTGGCGCTGAGTCAGAGAGCAGAGAACGGATGGTTATCCGGGGACGAGAGATTACGTCCGCGGACATTCAAA
>JBBQML010000266.1:0-6583 GCA_038328885.1 Verrucomicrobiota bacterium
GCGGGGGGGCGGGGGGGGGGGGGGTGCTAGGCCGGACGGCAGGATGGGGGAGCGTGGTGCAGGAAGAACGAGTGGAGGGTACCCACCCGCCGGCACGGTTTCGTGACCCGCCCCTTGAGGAGCATCGCCGCGCGTGCCGCCGCCTCATCCCTGGTTGGAATCGGTGGGCTCATCCGTTGGTTCTCGAGCGGCGCCCGCGCTCCACTTGGAACTGTGCGGAACGGAATAGCCGAGGGCTTCGAGCTTGACCAGAGGGAAATCTAAGATTTTTAAGTAGCGCGGGTCATGAATCCTGACGGCGGGGTGCGCGGAACTCATCTCAGAGCGGCGGCGCTTCCGGTTCCCGGGCTTGCGTGTGAGGTGGGCTCCGTGCGACGACGGGGCGACGCGAATGAGCCTGACCACTTTTTCCTTCCCTACCCCGACCCGCTTTGGCGCCGGGGCCATTCGGGAGCTTCCCGGACACCTCAACCGTCTGGGAGTGCGCCGACCGCTGGTGGTCACCGACGCCGGCGTGGTCGAGACCGACGCGTTCCGTTCGTTGGCGCTGGTATTGGGCGAGGGTGGGCGGGATCGCGACTGGTTTCTGTATTCGGGGGTTCATCCCAACCCGATCGAGGACGACGTACGGCAGCCGGCGGCGATCCTGCGTGACCGCGGCTGTGACGGTGTCATCGCCATCGGCGGCGGCAGTCCGCTCGATGCGGGCAAGGCAGCCCGGCTGCTGGCCAGGCACCCGGGATTTGAGCTGACGAAGTTCTACAGCGAACCCGCGGACTGGAGCGGGCTGCTGCCGTTCGTGGCGATCCCGACGACGGCGGGGACGGGGAGCGAAGTCGGGCGGAGTTCGGTCATCATGCTGGATGGCACTCGTCGCAAGGCGGTGCTCTTTCACCCCGAACTCCTGGCGAGGCTGGTGATCCTGGACCCCGAGCTGACGGTGGGCCTGCCCGCGAGGCTCACGGCGGCGACGGGTGCGGATGCGCTCACCCACTGCATCGAGAGCTACACGTGCCCGCAGTTCCATCCGATGTGTGACGGCATCGCGCTGGAGGGGGTGCGGCTGATCGTGGAGGCGCTGCCGCGGGCCGTGAAGGACGGGCGCGACTTGGACGCGCGTGGGCGCATGCTGGTGGCGGCGGCGATGGGTGCGGTGGCCTTCCAGAAGGACCTTGGAGTGGTCCATTCCATGGCCCACCCGCTGTCCACGCTGTGCGGCATGCACCACGGCCTGGCCAATGCGCTGTGCCTGGTGGCGGGCATGAACTTCTGTGCCCGCCGAAAGCCAGGACTCTACCGCCGGGTGGGCCTTGCCTGCGGCCTGGACATCGTGCAAGTCGCTGACGGCGAGGCGGATTGCCGGACCTTGGGTTTTGTCCGCGAGTTCCTGGCCGGCCTGGGACTGAGCAGTCGACTGCGGGAGCACGGCGTGGATCGGGAGCAATTGGAGGGCTTGGTGGATCAGGCGGTGGAGGACCCCTGCCACCGGACGAACGCGGTGCCGGTGAGTCGGGAGGACTTCAGGGCGCTCTACCTCGAGGTCCTGTGAGGCTTTGGGTGATTGCCGCTGGAGGGTGGGTGGGTACCATGCCGCGCACGTGATGCAGACGTTTCCCAACCAGCTCTTCGTTGACGGCGTGTTCCGGCCTTCCAGCTCGGGGCGCACGACCCCCCTCATCAATCCGGCCACGGAAGAAGCATTCGTGGAGGTGGCGGCGGCTGACGTCGCGGACGTGCTCGCGGCGGTGGAGTCGGCGCAACGGGCTTGGGAGGGTGGGTGGCGCGAACTTGCCCCCGGCAAGCGGGAGGCGGTGCTCCATGCGGTGGCGCGGAAACTCCGGGAACATCAGGAGGAGATCGCGCAGTTGGAGATGCTGCACATCGGGAAACCGATCACCGAGGCCCGGGATGAGGCGGGTCTGGGCGCCCGGGTGTTCGAGTATTACGCTGGAGCGCTGACGAAATTCGGGGGACAGACACTGCCCGTGGCGCGGGGAGGCCTGGACTTCACCCTGCGTGAGCCCATGGGGGTGGTGGCGGCGATCGTGCCCTGGAACTTCCCTTTTCCGATCGCCTGCTGGAAAGCGGCGCCGGCCCTGGCCGCGGGCAACTGCGTGGTGCTCAAGCCGGCCTCCCTTTCGCCGCTGACGGCCATCCGGCTGGGCCACCTGGCGGTGGAGGCGGGTTTGCCGCCCGGGGTCCTGCAAGTCTTGCCCGGCAGCGGCGGCGCGATCGGTGATGCCCTCGTGACTCACCCGCTCGTTCGCAAGGTGTCGTTCACCGGCTCGACGGAGGTTGGGCGACGGATCATGGAGCTCTGCTCCAGGGACCTGAAGCGGGTTTCCCTGGAACTCGGCGGGAAGTCGCCGAACATCGTGTTCGCCGACGCGAACTGGCAGCGGGCGGCGGCCACTTCGCCCATGAGTGTGTTCGCCAACACCGGTCAGGACTGTTGCGCGCGCAGCCGGATGTACGTGGAGCGGTCGGTTTTCGATCCTTTTGTGGAGCGTTTCGTTGCTGCCACGGAGGCGCTGGTGGCGGGGGATCCGGTCCGGCCCGAGACGCAGTTGGGGCCGCTGGTCAGCGCCGCGCAGCGTGACTCGGTGGAGGGGTTTCTAGCCGACGCCCGCCGGGAGGGAAGCCAGATGGCTTGCGGGGGGGATCGCCCCCTGGCGAAAGGGTTCTATCTGTCACCGACGGTACTGCTGGGGGTGGGTCCGGGGCATCGTTGCTGGCGGGAGGAAATCTTCGGGCCGGTGGTGGGGATTGTGCCGTTCGACGACGAGGAGGCGATGCTGCGTGACGTCAACGCATCGCCGTACGGGTTGAGCGGTTCCCTTTGGACGAACAACCTCTCGCGTGCGCTCCGGGTGGCGAGGGCTGTCCAGAGCGGCGTCCTCAGCGTGAACTCGCACAGCAGCGTGCATGTGGAGGCGCCGTTCGGGGGGTACAAGCAGAGTGGCCTGGGTCGGGACCTGGGCATGGCGGCCCTCGAGGGCTACACCGAGCTGAAGAATATCTACATTGCGGACTGAAGGCAGGTCGGGCGGCGGCGGCGGCAATTGGGACAATTAGGCCGCGGGGGTTGACGCGGTTCGGGATGGCGGCGGGTCGGTGGCAAGAAAGTTCTATTTAAGGATTGCCATGGCCGAGCAAACGGCCAAGACTTCTCCAGCTTGTCCGATAGCTTGTCGCTCCCACGGTCTGGTAGATCCTCAGGTGAACGTTGTTCAGTGATGATTCGAAACCCGGCGGTCGGGAACAGTCTGCAGAGAGTAAAGAGAGAGTCGGACGGCTTGCATCATCATGAACAATAAACTGTACGTAGGAAATATGTCCTACAACACCACCGAGAACGATCTCCATGACGCCTTTGCGGCCCATGGTACAGTCCTCGAGGCCAACCTGATGGTTGATCGTGAGACCGGCCGCCCCCGCGGTTTCGGTTTCGTCACCATGAGCACCCCGGAAGAGGCCCAGAAGGCCATCGAGGGTATGAACGGCGCGACCCTTGACGGTCGGGCATTGACTGTGAACATCGCTCGCCCCCGTGAAGAGCGTCCTCCCGGTGGCGGCGGCGGTGGCGGCGGCCGTGGCTTCAGCGGCGGCGGTGGCGGTGGCGGTGGCCGTGGCGGCTACGGCGGCGGCGGCGGCGGCGGTGGTCGCAGCGGCGGCGGCGGTGGCGGCCGTGGTCGCTACTGATCGCGTCTGACGTTTTTCGGCTTTCAAGGACCCAGCCAGTTTTTGGCTGGGTCCTCTTTGTTTGGGGGAGGAGGTGCTGACTCCGGGACGAGGGCCATTAGAAAATTGCAGATGGTGATTGCCACCGCTCCCGAATCCGTCAGATTGACCAAGCCCTGTCGGAGAGCTTGTCGCTCCCAGCGTTTGGGAGATCTTCAGCCAAAACCTTTTCCGTGAACTTTCGAAGTGCATTGGGGGGGTGGGGTTGGAGAGTGAAAGGTCGTTCGGGGGCATGGAATAAGAGATGAGCAATAGACTGTACGTCGGGAACTTGTCGTATAACACCACCGAGAATGATCTGAATGACGCCTTCGCGGCGCACGGGTCGGTTCTCGAAGCGAACCTTATGGTGGATCGCGAGTCGGGTCGTCCCCGGGGTTTCGCGTTCGTGACGATGAGCACGCCCGCGGAAGCCGAGAAGGCAATCGAGGCGCTGAATGGTGCGACCTTGGATGGTCGGCCTCTGACGGTGAACGTGGCTAAGCCCCGCGAGGAACGTTCCTCCGGTGGCGGAGGTGGCGGAGGTG
Organism: Verrucomicrobiota bacterium; assembly: GCA_038328885.1. Taxonomy (GTDB): domain Bacteria; phylum Verrucomicrobiota; class Verrucomicrobiia; order Limisphaerales; family CAIMTB01; genus CAIMTB01. The sequence goes on from JBBQML010000266.1 coordinate 4,269, forward strand.
GCGGCGGCGGCGGCGGTGGTCGCTCCCGGTACTAATCGGTGATTTTTTTCGGGGGCGGCGCTCGGTTCAACCGAGTTCCGCCCCTTTTCCGTTTTCTGATTTCCGGCGGTGCCGGGCCCGCGGATCACCGCCGGCTGCGGCGGTTGGTCGAGTTTATCGGCGATTTATGCAAGAACACATCACGATAGAAGGACGGATTACAACGGTGCTGCCCGGAACCATGTTTCGGGTGCAGTTGGACAATGACCACGAGGTGCTCGCCGTGGTCTGCGGCAAGATGCGCAAACGGTGGGTCCGCTTGACTGCGGGCGACCGCGTTCGAATGGAGATGTCCCCCTACGACCTGAACAAGGCCCGCATCATCTGGCGTTTGGGTTGAAAAGCTGGGTTGAAAAGCTGGGTTGAAAGGAAACGGCGCGGGGTTTCCCCCGCGCCGCTTGGTTCCTCCACGGCCCAGGGGCCGCAGCCTGAGTCCGCGTGGTGGCGGACAAATCGGTCTTGTGTCTGGGATGATCCGTCGTCGGGTGCGGTCTGAGTGACGGGTGCGGTTTGAGGGCGGTGCGATTCGATTCAGATGCCGTGGTAGCCCTCCTCGCCGTGTTCGGCGAGGTCCAGGCCAGCGGTCTCCACTTCCTCGGTCGGCCGGAGCCCGACCACCGCCTTCACGATGAATGTGAGGACCACGGTGGCGACGACCGAGAGGGTTAGCGTCAAGCCGATGGCCTTGATTTGATTGAGGAGCAGGCCATCGGTGAGGCCTTCCACGATCGGATTGGCCTCCTTGGTGGCGAGCAGGCCGGTGAGGAGCGCGCCCAGGGTGCCGCCGACTCCGTGAACCCCGAAGGTGTCGAGTGCGTCGTCGTAGCCCAGCCACTGTTTAAGTTTCCAGCAGGCGAAGAAGGGCACGATGCCGGCCACGACGCCGATGATCATGGCGCCGGTGGTGTTGATGAAGCCGCAGGCCGGGGTGACGACCACCAAGCCCGCCACGACCCCGGAGCAAAAGCCGAGGATGCTCGGTTTGCCCTTGATGACCCACTCGGTCATTCCCCAAGCGAAGCTGGCGGTGGCCGCGGCCAGGGTGGTGGTGGTGAAGGCCTGGGCTGCGATGCCGTCCGCCGCGAGAGCGGAGCCAGCGTTGAATCCGTACCAGCCGACCCAGAGCATGCCGGTGCCGACCATGCAGAGGACCATGCTGTGAGGGGGCATGGGCTCGCGGCCGGCGCCGGAGCGCTTGCCGAGTATGATGCAGAGGATCAGGGCGGACCAACCCGAGGACATGTGCACCACGGTGCCCCCGGCAAAATCCAGTGCCTTGATTCCGGCGTCGGGGTTCAGGGGCCCGCACATGAGGCCGTCCGCAGCCCAGACCATGTGGGCGAGGGGGAAATAGACGGCGAACATCCACAGGGCCACGAAGAGCATGATCGCCGAGAACTTCATCCGCTCGGCGATGGCTCCGACGATGAGCGCCGGGGTGATGATGGCGAACGTCAGTTGGAAGATCGCCCACACGTTGTTGGAGATCCAGTTGCTGCCCTGACCCACCTCGCCTCCGCTCACGCCCTTGAAGAACATATGATCGGTGCCGCCGAGGTAGGCGCTTCCCGGGGCGAAGGAGAGGCTGTAGCCGCAGATCCACCACAGGATAGTGACCATGCCGGCAATGCCCAGACATTGGGCCATGACCGAGAGGATGTTCTTGCGACGGACGAGGCCCCCGTAGAAGAGAGCCAGGCCGGGCAGGGTCATGAACAGCACGAGCGCGGTCGACGTCATCTGCCACGCGTTGTGTCCCGGACCGGGTCCGGGAACGAGGGACGGCGCATTGGTGTTGATCACCCGGGGCACGTTGTTCATGTAGGCCTCGAGGTCCGCCACGAGTTCATCGATGGATCGAGCGGATATCTCGGCGGCGATCCCGCGCGGGGCGAGGAAGGCGGTCGAGGCGAGGAAGGCGAGCAGCAGCAACCGGCTTATCAGGGAACGGGCCGGCGTGAGTCTCTCGAGGAGGTGCATAGGGTTCGGACAGGGTTGGATGATTGTGCTTAGGCAGAGGGCCCGGGCGGTCGTCGAGGGACGTCCGCCCGGGCCGTTGTTTCGGCCCGTGGGCCGGACCGTCAGCGACCGCCAACCGGCTGGAAGTTCGGGTAGGCCTCGTTGCCGTGCTCGCCGATGTCGAGCCCCTCGGCTTCCTCGTCCTCGGAGACCCGGATGCCCATGACGGCCTTCAGGACCACCCAGAGTGCGAGGGACGCGCCGAAGGCGAGGATGCCCACGAGGACCACGCCCTTGAGCTGGGCGAGGAACTGCGC
>JBBQML010000267.1:0-6569 GCA_038328885.1 Verrucomicrobiota bacterium
GGCGTGAGCCGCCGGTCCCCGTCATAGACCGCATAGTAGTAGGTCGTGTCGGGCGCGAGACCCTGGAGACGCGCCTCGTACTGGAACGTGCCGACGGGCGCCGACTGGAGCTTGGGCAGGCGAAGGTTCGCCTTGGTGCGCAGCGCGGCCCACCGCGACGGGAGTTCCTGGTCGTCGGTGCCGAGAGCTACCCGGGTGACGATGTCGCGGGCGCGCGTCCTGCCGGTCAACTGGCGTGGTTCGACGCCGTAGCGGACGACCGGTTGGATCGGCCCCACGGTCCGCCAGACCACGTGCATGAGTTTCGGACCGGCGAACTGGAGGTACGGCGACCGGGCGAAGGGCTCGGGCGGGTTGGTGGCGTGGCCGGCGCCGCCCAGCAGGAGGACGAAGGCCCCAACAGTGAACAGAACCCTTCGTCCGGCTTGATCTCCCAACGGCATAGGAGCGGCATCCTACGGCCCGGGGCGGCTGGGTCAAAGAAAGCGATGGATGTTGAGGGGGACCGAAATCGCGGACCGCGCCTCTCCCGAGGCGCAGCGGGTGGGACGCGGGCGGCGTGCGGGAGTCGAGTCCGACGCTCTCCGCGACGGGTCGCGCTGCGGTTCGGGAGAACCGCGCTCCGGGCCGAAATCGCGGACCGCGCCTCTCCCGAGGCGCAGCGGGTGGGACGCGGACGGCGTGCGGGAGTCGAGTCCGACGCTCTCCGCGACGGGTCGCGCTGCGGTTCGGGAGAACCGCGGTCCGGGCCGAAGTCGAGGACCGGTGGCCCCAAACCCCAATCCGCCCCATCCGCCACGCCAGCGTTCGCCCGTCGCGCTTCACTGGCCAAAGCCGGGTCATCGACCCAGACCACACTTCACGGACCAGCCACCGCCATGAGTACCAACAACAGACCCCCACGGCTCGGAACCTGGCTGGGGTTGATCCCCGCCCTCCTCCTGCTCCTGGGCTCGACCGTCACGCCGGGCGGGACGGTGACCAGACTGGAGGAAGGCTTCGCCCGTCCACCCGCCTCCGCCCGACCATGGGTCTACTACTTCGTCATGGACGGCAACCTCACCCGCGAGGGCATCACCGCGGACTTCGAGGGCCTCGAGCGGGCCGGGATTGGCGGGTTGCTATTCATGGAGGTGGATGCGGGCATCCCCCGGGGATCGGTGGAGTTCATGAGCCCGGAATGGCGGACGCTGTTCAAGCACGCGGTCGCGGAAGCGGAGCGTCTTGGCCTGCAGATCACCCTGAACGCCGGACCAGGCTGGACCGGCAGCGGCGGGCCCTGGATCAAGCCGGAGCAATCCATGCAGCACATCGTCGCCATCGCCGTTGAGGTGACGGGGCCGACGAATTTCAGTGCCACACTTCCCCGTCCGACACCGCGGCCGCCCTACTTCGGCAACGCGGGGCTGCCCCCGGAGATGCTGCGAGCCAAGGATGAGTTCTACGTCGACGTGGCGGTCCTGGCTGTGCCCCGGACCAGCGACGCACGGCGAATCGCCGACCTCGACGAGAAAGCGCTCTACCTCCGGCATCCCTATTCCTCGAGGCCTGGCACCAGGTCGTTCCTTCCCTCGCCGGCGGAGCATGCCGCGCTGCCCGAGGCGGCCATCATCCCCACCGACCACGTCGTGGACCTGACCCCAAAGATGGACGCCACGGGGCGCCTCGTGTGGGACGTGCCGCCGGGCGACTGGACCCTCCTGAGGTTCGGCCGGACCAGCACCGGCGCGAACACCCGGCCAGCGCCGGCGCCCGGATTGGGCCTGGAGAGCGACAAGTTCGACAAGGCGGCCCTGGACGCGCACTTCGACGCCTTCATCGGCTCGCTTCTGCGGGAGATCGGGCCCCGCCTGCAATCCCCGGACGCGGGTTGGAACATGCTGCACATCGACAGTTGGGAAATGGGCGCCCAGAACTGGACGGGCGCGTTCCGGGAGGAATTCCAGCGGCGCCGCGGCTACGACCCGGTGCCCTATCTGCCGGTGGTGACAGGGCGGGTCGTGGATAGCCTCGAAATATCCGAGCGTTTCCTTTGGGACCTGCGGCAGACCGCCCAGGAACTGACCATCGCCAACCACGCGGAGCATCTCAAGGTGTTGGGACGCCGCCACGGTTTTGGGCTCTCCATCGAGCCCTACGACATGAACCCGTGCGCCGACCTGAGTCTGGGCGCGGTGGCCGATGTGCCCATGTGCGAGTTCTGGCTCTACGGTTTCAACACCTTCTTCACTGTCTTCGAGGCGGCCTCGATCGCGCACACCGTTGGGCGCCCGGTGGTCGCGGCGGAGGCGTTCACCTCCACGGACGCCGAGCGCTGGCAGGCCCACCCGGCGTCGATGAAGGCGATGGGCGACTGGGCCTTCACCGCCGGGGTGAACCGCATCGTGTTCCATCGATCACAACACCAGCCGAACCCCGACCTCCGGCCCGGCATGACCATGGGGCCTTATGGCGTCCACTGGGAGCGCACCCAGACCTGGTGGGACATGGTCCCCGCCTACCACCTCTACCTGGCGCGCTGCCAGTTTCTGCTGCGACAGGGCTTGCCGGTGGCCGACATTTGCTATCTGGCGGCGGAAGGCGCGCCGCACGTCTTCCGCCCGCCGCCCTCGGCCACCCGCCACCACCCGCCCGAACGCCTCGGGTACAACTTCGACGGCATCGCCCCGGAGACCCTGCTGACCCGCATGACCGTGATGGACGGGAACCTCGTCCTCCCCGACGGCATGAGCTACCGGATGCTGGTCCTGCCGGAACGCGACACCATGACGCCGAGGCTGCTCCGTAAGGTGAAGGAACTCGTCCAGGCCGGTGCCACCATCCTCGGGCCGCGCCCACGGAAATCGCCCAGCCTCAGCGGCTATCCACACTGTGACGACGAAGTTCGGGCGCTGGCGACCGAACTCTGGGGCGGGACGAATCAGCTCCCGACGACCTCGCATTCCCTGGTCGAACGGGGGTTGGGCCAGGGACGTGTGCTGCTCGAGAACCGCCCGGGGATGGACTCGGCGCAACCAGCCGAACCGGACCAGTATGGTGACTTCGCGACGGTCGCCACGGTATTGGCGGGCATGATGCGTGTGCCTCCCGATTTCGAGTCGACCGGTCCGCTGCGCTACACACACCGTCGCACCGACGACACGGACCTCTACTTCGTCGCAAACCGGGACGATCGCCGGGTGGATGCGACCTGCAGCTTCCGCGTCCTCGGCAAGGTTCCCGAGATCTGGGATCCGTTGACCGGCGAACGGCGCGACGCCCCCGGGTTCGGAATTCAGGACGGTCGCACGACCTTGTCCCTGCGCTTCGAGCCGACGCAGTCGTTCTTCGTTGTCTTTCGCCGTGCCGCAACCGGAGTCAGGGTGGCAGGCCGCAAACCTCCGGAGCCGGAGCGCCTGGCCGAACTGTCCGGCCCATGGGAGGTGTCGTTCGACCCCAAGTGGGGCGGCCCCGAGCGGATCCAGTTCCAGACCCTCGAGGACTGGAGCCAACGTCCGGAGACCGGCATTCGCCACTACTCCGGTACCGCGACCTATCGACGGAGCTTCGACGCGCCCGCGCCGGGTGGGCCGGCGGGTGAGGGGAAGGTGCTTCTAGACCTCGGCACGGTGCGGAACCTCGCCCGGGTCCGGCTTAACGGCCGGGATCTGGGCAGCGTCTGGTGCGCCCCCTGGCGGGTCGACCTCACCGGGGCGATTCGGGAGAAAGACAATCAGTTGGAGATCCTCCTCGCGAACCTGTGGCCGAACCGCCTGATCGGTGATCAGGGGCTGCCGCCCGAGAAGCGGCTGACCTCGACCACCTGGAATCCTTTCACCAAGGATTCCCAACTCTTGGAATCCGGGCTCCTGGGGCCGGTGACGTTGCTTCGCGTCGCTGACACAGATCGCTGAGCGATGGAGTGACCTCCGCCTTGCAGGTGTCGCGGAGCGACAACCGGAAATGGGCGAACTCCAAGCGGCCGGGCACCAGGCCCGGCCGCTCGTGCTGGAGGCTGCGTCGCTGGGGACCTATTGCCGGGCCCGGTAGAACGTCGCGCTTCCCGTCGTCCCGGCTTGATAGGGTGACACAGGCGAACCCGCCACCTCAGCCCACGGACCCGAGACACTCGGTGCCGAGTCCAGCTTCCCGGAGCTCCAGGTCACCGCAATCCCGCCGGCCGCGCGGGCTACCGTCAGTGACGGGGCCTCGCCGCCAACCGGCTGGCTGAAGCCCAAGGCCCGCGGCACGGTGGCGTTGTAGCCCGCATCGCTGATGTAGAAGTCGTCGAAGAGGGCGCTTTCCGCCGTGTTGTTTCCCGCCACGACCAGCTTGTCGAGGTCCGGCGCCATGCCACCCAGGACCACGTCGACCACACTCGGGTCGCGGTCGCTCTGGTAGCCGGTGAACACCTCCGTACGGGCGCCGCCCTCCTTCTGGAGGAACACCGTGTACACGTCATACGGCGAGTCCGGGTCGTTCATCGGCACGTTCCGGATGTTCATCCAGACGGAGTAGACGGCGTTGGTGTCGAGCGCGGTCACGCCGTAGTCGATGGAAGCGCCGATGCCATTCCTCGCGCCGGGGAACCACCCGGGAGCCGCGGTGTCGAAATTGGCGAAGAACACCGGTCCAACGTTGTCGTCGATGTCACCGTACGAGCGCAGGTTCACGTCGGTGAGGCCCACAATGTGCTGCAGGGCGGCGGTGGGCTCGCCACGGGGCATCATCCGGAAGAAGAGCGTGCGTTGCTGTCCCTCGGTAATCCGGAGCGAGCCCATCGCCAAGACGGCGACGCTGTCGGTGCTGCGGATGCTGAGCATGCGGTTGCCTCCGATTTCCTCCACCTGGGCGAAATCCCCGCGGAGATCGCGCCACCACCCGGTGCTCGCGAGGGGCCCCACGTTGTACCGGTCGAAGTTGTCGAGCAGGGTCCAGTTCGCCGACACGCCGTCGATCACCGTCACGGTCACCTGGGAGGTCAGCGTGTCGGCGCCGCGCTTGATGGTGAGGGTGTAAGTGGTGGTCTGGTCGGGCGTCACCACGCTCGACCCGGCGCCGGCCACGGTCTGGGCGGTGACGTTGCCGACGGTCGGCGCGATGGTGACCTCGGTGGCCGTCTTGCTGACATCCCAGCGCAGGGTGACGGGGTCGCCGGCAGCGAGGGCGGGGAGATCCGCCCGGAAGGTGTTCACGGCCAGCGGCTGAACCTTGGGCGGCGGCGTGGGCATGACGGCCGTGGCCAGCAACTGGACTTCCGCCTCCGTGATCGCCCGGTTCCAGAGCACCACGTCGTCGATCAGCCCGGTGTACCAGGCGGACGGCGTGGCGCGGAGGATTCCGCCGATCGTGGTGGTGTCCACACTCAACGGCCGGACGGGGCCAAGGATGATGTCGTCTTTCACGCCATCGACGTACAGGTCGGCTTGCATCACACCGCCGACGAGTCGCTGGACGTAGGCGAGGTGATGCCAGGTGTCGTCGAACGCCACGGCGGTGGAGTGCCGGTGATCGCCCTGGACGGCGCCGGTGTCGGTGCGGATATAGCTGTCCACGGTGCCATCGGCGCCGGTGTTGTGGGTCCCGAGGTTGAAGAGCGGTTGAGACGTCCTGGTGGAACCCTCGGAGAAGACCCGTTTGTCGCTCTGGAGGGGGCCGTTGACCCAGAGCGAAATGGAGAAGTCGGGGTACTGGTAGATCGGCAGGGCCTCGCCGGCCGCGTGGACCCGGGTGAGCATGGTCTGGCGGGCAAGATTGAACTCGAAGCTGTTGCCCCACTTGCCGGGCTTCACGTCGGCTGCGGTCAGTTTGACCAGGTCGAGGTCGAAGCCACTGGCGATGTCGGGAGTCTTCGTCCCTTGTGCCTCGTCGAGCGGCCAGTACGCGACCACGCCGTTCACGAGGTTCGGCGCGGCGACATTGCCCAATGCGACGGTGGCGGCGGTGCTGGTGATCGAGCCCGCTCCATTGGTGATCCGCAGCTTGTACACGCCCGCATCGGCCTGGGTGATGCTCTCGAGGGTGAGGGTCGGGGAGGTGGCGTCCGCGACGGGGGACTCGCCCTTGAGCCACTGGTAGGTCAACGGTCGCGCGCCGCCGCCCGCCGCCCGAAGCGTGTAGGTGTCGCCCACGCGCAGGTTCGGGTCACCGACCGGCTCGCGCGTGACGAACGGGGCGGAGGGCGGCACCGGGGTCTGGATGCCGCTGGCCATCACGCCTTTCACCTCGTCCTGGCTCAGGTCGCGCTCCCACACCGCCACCTCGTCGACCAGGCCTCGGAAATACGCGGCGATGTTCGCCCCGGCGCCCCGGACAATCGCCCCGATGGAAGTCACGTCGCGAGCCGTGGGGCCCGGCGTGTACGCGCGAGGGGTGCTCGAGTCCAGCTCCCCGTCGACATACAAGTTCAACTGTCCCCCCGCATCCACCAGGGCCACGTGGTGCCACTGGCCGTCGTAGACGGACAGGGCGCCATGGACATGGTCGAGTTGCGTGCCGCTGTTGCGGACGTAGAGGTCGATCGTCTTGTCGCCGCCGTCGGCATCAGCGTCGTTGTCGGTGCCGATGTTGATGAGCGGATCCGTGTTGAT
>JBBQML010000268.1:0-6564 GCA_038328885.1 Verrucomicrobiota bacterium
TCCCCGGCGAAGAAGACCGGGCCGGGTGCCCCGGTGCCGAGGTAGCGCGCCGGATGCACGACCACCGGCGTGGCATAACGCCACCGATGCACCTGCGTCGCCGCGATGTTGTCCGTGCCCAGCCACCGCTGGACGGACATCGCCAGACGCGCCGCGATCTCGTCCGGATCCACCTGCCAATGCTCGCGGCTGAATTCCGGCCCCGCGTGGATCGTGATGCTGGCTCCCAGCATGGGATCCGAGAGGCCCTTCTGCGTGTTGTCGGCCACCCAGGAAACCGGCTCCCCGTCCAACCAAATCCCGCCGGGCGCCGGGACCAGGCTCGTCCCGGTCAGGCGAACCAACGCGGCCAGGCAGGGCGTGTAGTCGATCCGCGCCAGCGCCGCCCCGACCGATTCCTCGAGCACCACCCCGCCGGCGTCGAGCAGCGCCAGTGACTGTGGGGCGGGCGCCGTCAGGAGCAACGCCTTCGCCCGGACCGGGGGCTTCTCCTTGAACCGCACCTCCCAGGCACCTTCCGACCAGCAGCATCGCTCGGCCGTCGCCCCACAATAGACATCCAACCGTTCCGCCAGGCGCTTCGGCACCGTGGTCATGCCCTGCAACCCGGCGAAGCGTGCCTCGCCATTCAGGTTCATCGTGCCGTCCGCGGCGGCGAAGCCCTCGCTCCACTGACGTATAAGGCCTTCTTTCAACCAGCCCTCCACCAACCCCCGGAACACCGGATCCCGGGCCGTGAAGTATTGCGCTCCGTGATCAAGCACCGCGTCCCCGAAGCGTCGCGTGGCCATCCGGCCCCCCGGCCCGCGGGCCTTTTCGTAGACCCTCACCCGCCGCCCGGCGGCCGCAATCTCCCGCGCCGCCAACAACCCGCTCAGACCCGCGCCGACCACCACGACATCGAGTTCGCCCCCTGTTCCGCCGGAGAGTTGAGCCACGACGACAAGGTATTGCTCCGCGGCGCACAAGGCGAGAACTGCCGCGGGGACGGACATGGCCCTTTGCTGGCGGCAAAGTCGCGCTAGAGTCGCGTTACTGACATCACAGACATCGCAGACATCCAACCATCACCACACTGCCCGCATCCACCCATCCATGGACTCGCACCGAACGTTCCCCCCCTTCAGCCTCACCCGACTTCTGTCCACCGTCTTTGAGCCCCGCGCCGGCCAGCGGGTTGCCATCCTGATCGACCTCCCCGACCCCGCCGGGATCCGGGATTTCGCATTCCTGGGCGATCCCTCGCTCACCGTTCAACGGCTGGCGCACGACGTATTCTATCAGGGACTCCGGCAGGGGGGGCTGGCAGAGCTCGGGCTTCAGGGTGGCGACCTCTTTGCCTACGCGGTCACCGGCGGCAGCAACCTGGATCTGCCCGACCACTGCGTCGCCCCCGACGGCCGGGAGCTCAGCCTGGAGCGCGATGTCTACCCGCGGTACGACATCATCCTCTGCATTTCAACCTTCTCGGCCACTGCCCCGCTGACCGCGTTCGCCAAGCGGCACGGTTTCCGCGGAGCCACGCTGCACGGCCTCAACGAGATCATCCTGCGCACCGGCCTGGCCGTGGATTACAACGAGGTGAGCCGCCAAGCGGAACGGCTGCGGCTCGCCCTCACGCGCGCCGACGCCTTCGAGATCGATTTTCGAGTCGCGCCCCGCGGCGCCTTCGCGGGCGCCCAAGCCACGCTCCGCATCGACACCGCACGGCAGGAAGCGCAGAAAAGCCATGGCCTCTGCCGCGGGGACAAACCCGACGTCGCCAACCTTCCCGCCGGCGAGGTTTACTTCGTCCCCACCGGTGCCCAGGGCCAGTTCCCGATGCGGTACAGCGACGGCACCTTGGGGATGATGCTGGTCCGCGACGGGCGCATTCAGGAGGCCAGCCTCCTCGAGGGCGAACGCACCACCATCGCCGAGCACAACCGCAAGCTGTGCAGCGATCCCCTCACGGGCGAGCTGGGGGAGCTTGGATTCGGCACCCAGGACCTCCCCCCCTCGGGTCGCGACATCCAGGACGAGAAAGTGCTCGGCACCCTGCACGTGGCCACCGGCCGCAGCGACCACCTCGGCGGCCCCCTGACCCCTGATCTCTTCGCCACCGCGCTCAACGCGACCCACGACGATATCCTGTTCGCCCCGGAGAAGACCCCGGAAATCACCGTCACCCAGGCACGGATGATTCGCGACGGAAAATCCACCGTGGTCCTCGAGAACTACCGGCCCGCCGCGCACCTGCTGCAGGCCCTGGCCTCATGATACCCGCTCCCGCCGAGCCTCGGCTCGGGGCGCTCCACCCGGCGAACCCCGTTCCCCCACCCGTCCGCGCCGACGCCGGCTTTTACGAAACCAACCGGGCGGTCGACGAATACCTGCTCTTCCACTACGGCGAGGACGAGTTGGTGATGCCCTGGCCTGAGGGACCGCACGGGGCGCTTCAGTTTCCCGAGCGCTGCGTGACGGACTGTCTGGCCCCTTCTCACGCGGCCACGCCGCCGCATGGGCGGGCCCTCGACCTCGGGTGCGCCGTCGGCCGCGCAAGCTTTGAGCTCGCCCGCTTCCACCTCGAGGTCGTGGGCATTGACGCCTCGTCGCGCTTCATCGCAGCGGCGCAACAGCTCCAAACCGTCGGGGAACTGGCCTACCGGGTGGTGCGCGAGGGCTCATCGACCCTGTCGGCCCTGGCCCGGGTCCCCGCCCACTTGCCACGCGAGCGGGTGCGGTTCGAAACGGGGGACGCCCTGGCACTGCGGGCCGACCTGGGGGCATTCGACGTCGTGCTGGCCGCCAATCTGCTGGATCGCGTCCCCCGCCCTCGCGCCTTCCTCGCCACCCTCCCCGGACTCGTGCGCCCCGGTGGCACACTGGTGCTCACGTCGCCCTACACTTGGCTCGAGGAGTACACCCCGCGGGATGAGTGGTTGGGCCGGGAGGACTGCGCAACCTCGGCGGCCCTGGCGGAATTACTGCCGGACTTCCGGTTGATCCGCCGCCTGGACCTGCCGTTCGTAATCCGGGAACACGCCCGAAAGTTCCAATGGAGCGTGGCCGAGGCCACCGTGTGGAAGCGGTGACCCACGCCGATTCACGCGAGGCTACGCAATACCGAACGCAGGATGTCCAACCCTTCCTCCGCCTGGGGCCGGGGAAGGTTCAGGGCGGGGAGGAGCCTCACGATCTGGGCCCCGCTAGGGATGGTCAGCAGCCCGGCTTCCTGCAGCCGGTTCACCACCTGCGTGGCCGCCGGCTTGTCCGCCGCCGCCAGCGACGGGACCTCGTCCTTCGGCAGCAGTTCCAACCCGAGCATGAACCCGAGGCCACGCGCGGAGCGGAGCACGGTCGGGAACTCCCGCACGAGCCCCTCCAATTCGCCCTTCAGCCAGTCGCCAAGCTCCCGCACATGGTCCGCCAGGTGTTCACGCTCGATGACGTCCAGGATCCTCAGGCTAACCGCACACCCCAGGGGGGTGCCGCCGAAGGTCGTCCCGTGGGAGCCGGCCCCGAGAAGATCGCAGAGTTTCACCCCGTGCACCTGCTCCCGCACCCAAAAGGCACCCATCGGGAACCCGCCGCCCAGGGACTTGGCCATGGACAACCCGTCCGGCAGGAAACCTCCGAATCCCGGACCCTCCCCTTCCAACAGGCGCTGGAAGCTCTGAAAACGCCCGGTCCGAAAGTGCCCACACTGCACGCCATCCATCAGGAGAAGCAACCGCCGCTCATCGCAGAGCCGACGCAGACCCAGAAGGTAGGCAGGGGTGGCGGGGGTGATCCCGCCCTCGCCCTGGATCCCCTCGATCAAGATCGCCACCGTCGCCGGTGACAGCGCCTCACGGGCGGCTTCGAGGTCATTGAACGGCACCTGGCGGAAGCCGGGCGTCGTGGGCTCGAAGCCCTTCCGCACCTTCTCCTGCCCGGTCGCCGCGATCCCTGCCAGGGTCCGCCCATGGAACGAATTCGTGGCCGTGAGGATCTCGAAGCGTCCCTCGGCATGCCCAAACCGACGGGCCAGCTTGTAAAGCCCCTCATTGGCCTCGGCCCCGGAATTGCAGAAGAACACCTTCCCCGGAGCCAGGTGCCCCACGAGTCGTTCGGCCAGACGCCCTTGCGGTTCCTGATAGTAGAGGTTCGAGACATGCACCAACCGCCGGGACTGCTCCACCAGCGCCTCGGTGATCTCCGGATTTGCGTGCCCCAGCGAACAGACCGCGATCCCTCCACCCAGGTCGAGGTACCGACGCCCGCCCACATCCCACACGTAACTGCCCTGACCGCGCGCGAGCGCGAGCTCGAAGCGTCCATAGCTTGGGACCACGTAGCGGCTGAACAGCTCCCGCACCTCGGCGTATTGGTTGTGCACCAAGGGTGGCGGCGGCGGAATAAGGTCTCTCATGAACCGCCCGCATTGGGGGGCATGGGGACCCTCCGGTGCAAAGGATTTTCGCCGGAAGCCCCCTCGCCCAAGGCCGGCACAGGCCAAGTAGTTCCGAGAACCCGTGCATCCACAGGTTGTCGGTGCGGTGGACCGGACCAAAGCGGCGGCGCGCCCTGGAGTGCGCCGAGGAGCCCGGCGAGGCGGCGCTTTGGTATCCGGTCACCCACAACTTCTGGAGGCACCGTCCGAGAACGCGAGCCGCAAAAGCACGTTGACAGCAGATCTAGGAGGGCCCCTTATGTGGAAGTTGCTACGAGGGGCGAGCAGCCCTGAACTCTGCATGACCACGCCAAAGAGATTTATTCTCGCACTGGGAATCTCCGGCTCGGCCTTTACGGGCCACGCCGACATCATCCTGGACGATTTTTCCGTTCCGACGGGGTTCGCACAGACCGTGACCCGCGCAAACCTTGGGACATCTGTATCCACGCTGGGAGGCTTGTCCTCGCCGTCCGTGATCGGCTCCAGTCGTGCCCTATCGCTCCGGGTGACCGGCACTTCGTTCTTCGCCAGGGACCTTGCTTCGGCCGCCGTCAATTCCGCCTTTGACGATCAGCTGGTTTATGCCAACGCCGGGATTGTCAACAGTTTCCTTCAACTGAGTTACGACAATGCCGGCGCGGGGCTGGGTGCGGATTTCAGCCAGGAGGGGCAACTCATTTTGGACCTCGATGCGACCGGCAGCAACGGCAGCTTGACCGCCGAGTTCTTCAGCGAAGCGGGTTACGCCGGTGGCTCGGCCACCCGGATGGTGAGCGTACCCAATGGGCTCGCCTCCCCCACTCCCCTTTCGCTTCTATTCTCCAGCTTTGTCCTGACGGGAGGGTTCAGCTGGGGTGATGTCGATTCGATCCGTTTCACCCTCGATGGCCCTCCGGGATACGATATCACCCTGGGCGGCATCGCCACCCAACCGATCCCGGAAGCCTCGGCGGTGATCCCCACCCTCGGCTTGCTGACTGGCATGGCTTACCTGGCCTTCCGACGTCGGCGGGCTCACCTCCCCGGCTGACGCCAGCGTCACCCGGCCAGAGGGTGCCGGCGCTGCGCGAGCGGGAACGGGAGCCGCCGGCCGCTGAGTGAAGACGCGTGGATTCCCAAGGCCATTTCCACCGCCCAGGCGCCGTTCCGCCCGCTGCACTGCGCCTCGCGACGCTCGCGGATCGCTTCCAGCCAGTCCCCTACCGGCTCGTCCAGATGGTCCCTGGCGTCCTGTTGGACCGGTGCAGACAGCGGCTTCCACTCTTCGGTGCGCCCCTCCTGCCTCCAACCGCCCGTCGATCGGATGAACACCCTCGGCACCAGGTCGCAATTGACCCGGGCGACACCCCGCCGCCCGAGGATCTCGATCCCCCAGGGCCCCAGGGTCTCCCGCAACCGGCTGTCACTGGTGAAGGTGGCCAGCACCCCGTTGGCGAAACCAAACTGAGCCGCCACTCGGTCCCCCGCCACCCAGCCGACGTTGTCCTTCACAAGGCGGCGGTCGCCCCGCTGCGCGGGCCGCCCCGCGACAAGGACGTCCCCGCTCACCCAGAGGGGATCCCCGCAGAAGAGGCGGAAGAGGTCGAACAAGTGTGTCCCCAGGACCATCAGGTCCTCGCCGCCGGCCCGGGCGTCTTGCTTGCCGTGAGCGCGCATCTCGACAAGGTCGCCCAGCAAGCCATCCGCCACCGCGCGCGCCAACTGCTGAACCTCCGGCATCTGACGCATGGTGTGGGCCACGGCAATCCTCAACCCCCGGCGATCAGCCTCTGCCAGCAGGGCATCGGTCTCATCCATGGCGCACGCGAAGGGTTTCTCGAAGAAACAATGTGCCCCCACCCGCAGACACGCCATGCCGATCGCGTGGTGTTGGTCCGCATGCCGCATCGCGATGCTCACCAACTCCGGTCGCTCGGCCGCCAGCATCTCACCCAGGTCCGCATAGCCGCGGAACAGGCCGAGCCGCCCGAGAGCGGCGGCACGGCCCACCGGGTCGGGATCCACCACCGCCCGAAAATCGATCCCCGGACGATTCAGGAAGATCCGGTCCAGACCATGGCCGTAGTCGCCCCGCCCGGTATGACCGATCACGGCCGCCCGGAGCCTGGGCTCCTGTGCCATCCCTCGCGCGACCCCGGCCAGGGCTG
>JBBQML010000269.1:0-6522 GCA_038328885.1 Verrucomicrobiota bacterium
GTCCCACGAGTTGCTGTCCGAGAGGGGACTGCGGGGTGATCACCGTGACTTCCTCGCCGTCCTGGACTACCTCGACGCCGCCGGCGTTGGGCCCGAGAAAGTACCAGGCCCGTTCCTGCGGACGATCGAGGGCCACCAGCGCCCCGAGGTCGATCGGATCCGCGGCCGTGAAGGGGCGGCAGGGCAGCGCCTGGTACTGGATCAGGGCATGCTCCGTTTCCGCCGCCTGACGGGACTGGCCGCGAGCCAGATAGGACGCTTCCAAGCCGCGGGTGTCGTACTTGTTCTCCGCCTTGCTCTGCTCGTCCGTCGCTTCGGAACGCGCGGTCTGGGCAGCCCGGACGTAGAGTTCCAGATCCTCGGTCAGCCGGGCGATAATGAGTTCGATCACTTCCTGCTTGTTCACGGGAGGTGAGCAAGCAGAGCCCAACCTGCCCCGCGGTTCAACCCCCGGGCCGTGCCCATCCACGGACGCCGCACCCACGGCACGCACCCACACGGTCGTTGCCTTGTCCGGCCGGGCCGTACCAGAATTCCGAGCACCAGACGCCGATCTGCGCACCCCTGCGCGCGCCCGCCCAGTCTTCCGCCACCACCTCCACCACCTCCACCACCTCCACCACCGCCACCCACTTGCGAGCCATCCTGGAACTTATGTGCTCGGACCTGAACAACTCCAAGATGCCGACCCTGAATCAGGTGATGGGGATGACGGGCCCTGAGGCGGAGAAATTCCGGCCGGTCTACCAAGCCTACCAAAAGGACATCAACCGGGTAGAGGACCGGGGGTGGCCCTCATCGGGGAGTTACTGGAGTTGCAGGCCGGCGGTGCCCCCCGACGACCCGCTCTGGAGTTCGCTCTCCCGGAGCTGGCTGGAGCATCGGAAGGACCGGTTGCCCCTCTGGGAAAAGTACCAGGGAAGGATCAGCCGCGCGGTTTCCCCCTTTCGCGCCCCCCCCGCGGGGAGCGCCCGGGCGGCTGGACCAGGATGCCGCCTGGTGGCCCGGCCGCGTGCCCGCCGGGGCGACCACCCACGAGCTCGCCTGCACCCTGGCGGAGCCCCCCCCGGATGTGCTCGCTTCGATCCAGCGCCGCATCGCCGAGCACCGGTCGACGGTCCTTCCGGCAGCCAGCCAACTCCGCGACATCCGCTCCGAACCCGGCCGGCCATGAAGCCTGGGTTGGTGGTGTTGGGCTTTTTGTTCAGTTGGCTGAGGTGCTTGGCTAGGGTCGGGCATGCCTTCGCCCCGGTCATGGCTGTATCCGACGGCTTTCCTGTGCCTTCTGATCTCAGGCATGGCCGGGCTCGTCTACCAGGTGGCCTGGACACGTTACCTGACGCTCTTGCTGGGGCATACGAGCCATGCGGTGGTCGCGGTGCTGGTCGCGTTCATGGGAGGCCTGGCCCTGGGCAATGCGTGGATCGGACGGCGGGCTGACCGATTGCAGCGCCCCCTCGCATGCTACGGCTACCTGGAAATCGGCATCGCCGTTCTCGGTCTTGGGTTCCCTTCGTACTTCGCCGGGTGTGAAAGAATCTACGACTTCCTGGCGACGGGCGTGGAGTCGGGGAGTCCGTGGCTGCTGGTGCTGAAGCTTTCGACCAGCGTGGCGGTCATCCTGGTGCCGGCGACGTTGATGGGTGGCACGCTGCCGATCCTGACGCGGCTTGTGACACGCAGCCTGGGGGAACTCCGGGCCCGCGTGGCCGGGCTCTATTTTATCAACAGCCTGGGCGCGGTCATCGGGGTCTGGGTGGGTGATTTCTGGTGGATTCCGTCGCTGGGCCTCGAGGCCACGGTGTGGGGTGCGGCGATCCTGAATCTCTGGGCCGGCGTCGTGGCACTTGGGATGCAGGCGTGGCTGGAACGTCGCGCGGGACTCCCGGGCGCGGCCGCGGTCGACGCCTCCGCGGAGGCACCCACGTCGGAGGTGTACACGCCGTTCGAGTGGCGACTGGCGGTGGCGGCGGCCGGGGCATCGGGATTTGTCGCCATGCTGTACGAGGTGGTCTGGACACGGTTGCTCGCCCTCGCTCTGGGATCCTCGACGCACGCGTTCTCCATCATGCTGCTCACTTTCATCCTAGGGATCGCGGTGGGCGCCTGGATCGTGTCCCGCTGGGACGGGTTGCGTCGAACCTTCGACGCGTTCGGGTGGACGGAACTCGCTCTGGCGGCGGCCCTGTTCGTTTCCATGTTCGGCTATCACCAGTTGCCGTGGGTGTTCGCACGGTTGAGCGGGTGGGTGGCGCGGTCGCCGGAGAATTACTGGCTCTACCAGTTGCTGCAGGGCGGGGTCTGTTTTGCCGTCATGTTCGGCCCGGCGGTTCTGCTCGGAATGACGCTGCCCCTCGCCAGCCGGGTCGCGACCGCCCGGGTGGCGGAGACGGGTCGACGCGTGGGTCTGGTTTTTTCCGTCAACACGCTCGGGACCGTTCTGGGAGCGGGGTTGACGGGGCTCCTCCTCATGCCATGGCTGGGGTTGGCGCGCACCATGGCTCTCGGGGTCGCGATCAACGCGGGCATTGCGGCCCTGGTCCTGCTACGACACGGGCCTCGCCGGCGGCGTCTCGCGTGGGTGGCATCGCCGATCATGGCTCTAACGCTTGTCGGCCTGGCGGGGCGGCATCTCACACCGGAATGGGACCGGGCCTTCGCGCTCGGACTGTGGCGGGACCGGGGCGACGCCCCCAGCCTGGCCTGGTTTCGGGAACGGATCAGGACGTTTGACATGCGTTCCCACCGCGATGGGTCGGGCGCTACCGTGGTCGTCGAGGGTTGGCGAGCGGGCCGGCCGGGTCCTCTGGAAGTGAGCCTCCGCGTGAATGGAAAGACCGACGCCAGCAGCCGGGCCGATCTTCCCACCCAACTGCTCTCGGGGCATCTGCCGTTGCTGCGGCACACGACGGCCGCCGACGTGCTGGTGGTGGGCGCGGGCAGCGGGATCACCGCCGGCGCGGTCCTGACCCACCCCGGAATCCGGCGATTGGACATCGTCGAAATCTCGCCCGAGGTCATCGAGGCGGCCCGGGAGTGGTTCGGTCCGCATAATGGCCGGGCGATGGAGGATGCCCGGACACGGGTCATCGTGGATGATGCGAAAGCCTACCTGCGGACCACGGATCGGACATATGACGTGATCATCACCGAGCCATCCAATCCCTGGATGGCGGGGGTCTCGGGGGTTTTCAGCCTGGAGTACTATGCCACGTGCCGCGCCCGACTTCGACCCGGGGGGGTGGTCGCTCAGTGGGTACAGCTCTACGAAACGAGCGATGCGGCGGTGGAGATCGTCCTGGCCACCTTCGGCTCCATCTTCCCCTTCTTTTCCATCTGGGAAACGCTGCCGGGCGACCTTCTGCTCGTCGGAACCACCGAACCGACCCCGTGGGATCTCCAGGCCCTGGAAACCCGGTTTCGATCCCCCGCAGTCGCGCAGGACCTCCGTCGCGCGGACCTCTACAGCCTGCACGTGCTCCTGGGCCTCCAGCGCGTGTCGGAACCCAACGCGGCGTTCCTGGCCGACCCGGAGACCGAGCGGCACAGCGACTATTACCCGCGACTGGAGTACGAGGCCGAGCGGGGGTTCTTTGCCCGGCGCGGCACGCGCTTGATCCAGGATCTCGATGAGTCGGCATTGCGCCGGCCTTCCACACTCCTCGCCGAGTTCCTGCGCACCCGCCCCATGGAGGTCACGGATGCGGAGGCTTTCGCGGTGCTTCACGCGACGTACCGTGTGCCCCTGCCGCGCCTGATGCGTTCGCTGTCGGAGCGCTGGCAGGAACTCGCCCCTGAGTCGCTCGTTGCCGTGGAGTACTGGTCGATGATGGGGTCCCAACCGTCCTTGGCGGATCTCCATGTGCGTCGCGGCGCGCGCCTGCTTCCGGCGATGATGGCGGCGGCGGAACACGATCCGGGACCGCTTCGGCAGTACACCGACCAGGCGATGGCCTGGTACCGTGAGGTCCGGTCCGTGGTGTATCAGCCACCGGTGGAGGTTTTGGAGGCGGCACTCGTTCGCCTTTCGGAGACCGATCTCACCCACCGCGACGTTTACCGATTGCGCCTGGCCGAAGTGGCTTGGGACCTGGCCCAGGATGAACGCTTCTTCGCGCTGGCCGGGGAGGCGTTCGGCCCGGCGTCGCCGGATCGTCCGGGGCGGTTCGATCTCGACCCCGGATTGCCCGGTACGGTCATCCATCGGGCTGCCGAAACACTATGGCGGCAGGGGCGCTTCGAGGAGGCTGCGGCCTGGGGCGCCGTGGCTCGGAGCCGCGGCTTGCTGCGGCCGGATCATCCCGGGTTTCAAAGGGCCCTGGCCGTCTGCGTTCGGAAGGTCGACGCCACCACGACCTCAAGGTAGCGGAAAAGACGCCGCGGCGAACCTTCGGGGGCAATGCTAATTGTCAACAATTTAGATGCGACCCCAACGCACCCCTCCTGTCGGCTCCGGGGCCGCTTTGTCGACTCCATCCTGTCCATCCTGTCCATCCCTGTTAGTTTTCCGTGCTTGCGAGGGCTGCCCGCTGCGTTCCGCGGTCCCAAACCAAGATCGGGTGACTGAATGCCAATCCGCGTGCGGACCCGTTGGCGGCGCGGGTCCGAGGCTGACGAAATGTTCTCCATGAATCGCCTTGGCCCGGCGCTGGGCTGGCTCCGGCGTGGGCTGTTCGGGATTCTCCTGATCGCGGGTGCCGCCGGTCAGGGGGTGCGGGCTGCAGCGCCGACCGACCGCGTGTTGCTCGACTTCGCTGGTGGCCCAGGGACCCAGTCTCCGCCGGATGGGGTGGCCACCGATGCGGTCCTGTCGCGTCCGGAGGGTGGGGGGACCAACGCCGCCCTGCGCGTGGTGACGGGGACTCGGGAGCGCTGGCCGGGAGTCACCTTGAAGGCGCCCGCGGGAGGGTGGGACCTGACGGCGATGGCTTTCCTCGAGTTCTCCCTGCGCAACCCCGGGACGAATGCCGTGAAGGTCTTCGCGCGGGTGGACAATCCGGGTGCGGATGGCCGGCAGCATTGCGTGACCGGGGATCTCTCCCTCGGGGCCGGTGCGGCCGGGGTCTTGCGGGTGGAATTGCGGCGCACCAGTGGCGGGACGCTCGAGGGCAAGCTCTTCGGGATGCGCGGGTATCCGCAGTCACCGGGCGGCGATGGCACGCTCGACCCGGCCCGGGTCACGCAGGTCCTGCTGTTCGTCTCGGAACCGGGGGGGCCGCACACGTTCGAACTGCGCTCGGTGAGGGCCACCGGGACCTATGTGCGGCCCACGGCCTGGACCACCGACGCCGATCCCTTCATCCCGTTCATCGACGGCTTTGGGCAGTACCGCCACCGCGCGTGGCCGGGCAAGGTCGGCGGTGCCGCTGAACTGGAGGCCGGGCGCGTGCGTGAGGCCGGGGAACTGGCGGCGCGGCCGTCGCCGGCCGGTTGGGATCGCTTTGGCGGTTGGGCCGAGGGCCCGAAGCTGGAGGCAACCGGGTTCTTCCGCGTGCAGAAACACGCGGGCCGCTGGTGGCTGGTGGACCCCGACGGCTACCTGTTCTGGTCGCATGGCGTGGACTGCGTCCGGTCCTTCGACGCGACGGTCGTCGCGGGCCGCGAGGATTGGTTTGAGGGAGTGCGCGAACCGGCGGACGATCTCGCCGGCTTTTTCCGGGAACAGGGGCGGGTCCTGAAGGGCCACTACGCCGGGCAATCCCCGCGCGCCCTCGCCCATGCCGGGGTGAACTACCAGCGCAAGTACGGCCCCGAATGGCGGCGGATCTCGGCGGAGGTCACCCACCAGCGACTACGAAGCTGGGGGATGAACACCATCGCCAACTGGTCCGACCACGAAGTGTCCAGGCTGCGGCGCACGCCCTACACGGACTCGCTGCAGTCGGGAGGGGGACGGATGGTGCAGGGCAGCGAGGGCTACTGGGGCAAGTTTCCGGATGTCTTTGATCCAGGGTTCGCGGCGGGGTTGCGGCGCGGGATGGAAGGGCGACGCGGGGGGAGCGCCGGCGACCCATGGTGTCTCGGGTATTTCTCCGACAACGAGATGTCCTGGGGCGACGAGGTGTCGTTGGCGGTGGCGGCGTTGCGGTCACCGGTGGATCAACCCGCCAAGCGGGCCATGATCGAGGATCTGCGGGCGAAGTACGGCGAGGTCGCCCGGCTGAACACCGCCTGGGGCACGGCGCATGCATCGTGGGAGGCGTTGCTTGAACAGCGCGAGCCCCCGGACCGGACCCGCGCGGACGCCGACCTCGCCGCGTTTTACACCCGCACGGCGGAGACCTACTTTCGGACCGTGCGCGACGCCATCCGGGAGGTGGCGCCGCGCCAACTCTACCTCGGCTGCCGGTTTGCCTGGGTGAACGCGCGGGCCGCCGCCGTCGCTGCCCGGTTCTGCGACGTGGTGAGCTACAACCTGTACCAGCGGAGCATCGCCGACTTCCATTTCAACGGCGGGATCGATGTGCCGCTGATGATCGGCGAGTTCCATTTCGGGGCACTCGACCGCGGGATGTTCCATAC
>JBBQML010000270.1:0-6508 GCA_038328885.1 Verrucomicrobiota bacterium
TGGGGCTGGCATCGCGTCACGTTCTACGGGGACCTGAAGGCACCCATCCACGCCCTCGCCGACGCCCTCGGCTGGAAACTCGTCGAGGAAGCGTGAACCCAACGCCTCCCCCACTCCGGGGGAAAGGTCACGCGGAGGCGCGGAGAGACGGGTTCGATCCTGATGGCCGGAAGTCTGCTCCCCTGAGGTCGGGGCGGGTGGGGAGACTTACGACGGATCCACCCTCAACCACGCGCCTTCCACGCCTCTCGCCGCGTGCCGCATTTCTCCGCGCTCTCCGCGCGTCCGCGTGAGATTCTCCTCCCCCCGGCGCTGCGGCTTAGGTCTTCCTCACGGCGCAGCGTCGTGATACCCCGAACGCCCCGATGCCGGAACATCCGCCCACGAACTACCAACCCGGACAACGCCTCCGCCTCGTCGTCGACAGCCTGGCCTACGGCGGTGATGGGGTTGGGCGCGTCGACGATTTTGTCGTCTTCGTCCCGTTCACCGCGCCGGGCGAGGAGGTCGAAGTCGAGCTTACCGAGGTGAGGAAGAAGTTCGCCCGCGCCCGCCTGCTCGAGGTGCTCCTCCCCTCGCCCGACCGGGTAACGCCCGCTTGCCGATACTTCGGCGAGTGCGGCGGCTGCCAGTACCAACACCTCGGGTACGAGGCGCAGACCCGCATCAAACACGACCAGATTCGCAACCTCCTCACCCGCCTCGGCGGCTTCCCCGACACCCCCGTGGACCCGGTCGTCCCCTGCCCCGCGCCCTACGGCTACCGGAACCGCATCATGGTCCGAAGCCAGTGGGACCGGCGGATCCAGGGCCTCGTCATCGGATTCATCCGCGCGGACAGCCGCTTCGTCGTCGACGTCGACCACTGCCCCATCGCCGAGCCCGCCCTGAACGAGCGACTCCTCGAGGTGCGACGTCAGCCTCCGCCCAAAGGCGGCATCAAGGTCACCCTCCGGCTGGCGCCCGAGGGCTGGGAGGTGCCCAGGGATTCGTTCTTCCAGAACAATTTTCACATCCTCCCGCACCTCGTCGATACCGTGCGGGCCCGCCTCGCCGACAGCGGGGCGCGCTACCTGATCGACGCCTACTGCGGCGTGGGGTTCTTCGCCCTGGAGTGCGCCGACGTGGTGGAACGGTTCACCGGGGTGGAAATCGACAAGCCCGCCATCCACGCCGCCCGGGTGAACCAGGAGCGGCGCGGGGCTGCCAACGGGGACTTCATCGTGGGGGCGGCGGAGGAATGGATGCCCGCGCTGGTGCAACGTTTCCCGCCCGAGCGGACAGCGGTGATCACCGACCCACCGCGCGTGGGTTGCGCCCCGGCATTCATCAACGCCTTGCGCGCCACCCGACCGGCCCAGGTGGTCTACGTCTCCTGCCACCCCGCCACGCTCGCCCGCGACCTCAAAGCCCTCTGCGCGGATGGCGTGTACCGCCTCGCGCGCCTCACCCCCCTCGACCTCTTCCCCCAGACCCAGCACGTCGAGTGCGTCGCCGACCTCCGCCGGGTCTGACCGGCGCCCGTCGCACGACGGCTTGAGCCCTGCCCGGTCCCTGCTATGGTGATCGGCAAGCTCGACCGCGACAGCTCGCTCCGAGCGTCGGCCGGGGAGTCCCAACAACCACGCACAGCAACCGAAATCACACTTATTCTATGGCACACGAACTCGCTCCGCTTCCCTACCCGAAGGAAGCCCTCGAACCTTTCATCGACGCGGCGACCATGGAGATCCACCACGGTCGACATCACAAGGCCTACGTGGACAACCTCAACAAGGCCATCACCGGCCATGAGGCCCTCGAAAAGATGTCCCTCGACCACTTGATCGGGGACGTGCTGGCCCTGCCCGAGGCGGTCCGCAACCCGATCCGGAACAACGGCGGCGGCCACTGGAACCACACGTTCTTCTGGAGGACCATGGCCCCGAAGGCGGGCGGCGCGCCCACCGGGAAGCTCGCCGACGAGATCACAGCGGCGTTCGGCGGCTTCGACGCCCTTAAGGAGAAGTTCGAGCAGGCGGGCATGACCCGTTTCGGCAGCGGCTGGGCCTGGCTGTACCGCGGGGCGGACGGCAAGCTCGCCATCGGCAGCACCGCCAACCAGGACAACCCACTCATGGGCAAGGCCGTGGCCGGGATCGAGGGCAAGCCGATCCTGGGCTGCGACGTCTGGGAGCACGCGTATTACCTCAAGTACCAGAACAAGCGCGCTGACTACCTCAAGGCCTGGTGGAACGTGGTGAACTGGGCCGAGGTAGCCAAGAACGCCTGAGCGGTGCCTGCCGCAGGTTCCCAGGTCGGTCGGCCCGGGAACTGGAGATCGGGTACTGGTGACTCCCGAATGCTGTGCCGGATGCTGATTTGCGGCGCTGGGCGTGTCTGGCGCCCCCGTCAGTTTCCGGTCATCAATCCGCACTTCCCAATCACCAGTGCCCTCGACGGCGGAATCCCGGTCCCTCGACAACCCCCCGTCCCGCTGGCAGTCTGGGCACGTGCCGCAAACCAAGCTGGAACATCTGCGGGCGCTGCTGCGTTCGTTCGGATCCTGTCTCACCGCCTATTCAGGCGGCGTGGATTCCGTGTTCCTCGCAGTCATCGCCCATCAGGAGTTGGGCGACCGTGCGCTCGCTGCGATCGCCGACTCACCCAGCCTGCCCCGGGTCGAACTCGCCGAGGCCCTCGAGCTGGCCCGGCGGTTCGCCTTTCCGGTGCGAGTGGTTCACACCCGTGAATTCGACAACGCCAGCTATCTCGCGAACCCGCAGAACCGTTGCTACTTCTGCAAGCACGCCCTCTTCGACGAGCTCCGCCCGCTGGCCCTGGCCGAAGGCTACGCGGTGCTGGCCTACGGTGAGAACGCCAGCGACCTCGGCGACCATCGGCCCGGCGCCCTGGCCGCCTCGGAATTCCAGGTCCGCGCCCCGCTCAAGGACATCGGGCTCACCAAGGCTGAGATCCGCGAGCTCTCTGCAAGCCTGAACCTGCCCACCGCGGACAAACCCCAGATGGCTTGCCTCAGTTCCCGGATTCCTTACGGGGAGGACGTCACTCCCGAAAAGCTCCGCATGATCGAGGCCGCCGAGGGGGTGCTCCGTGAACTCGGATTCCACGACCTCCGGGTCCGCCATCACGAGCTCCGTCAGGGCGCCCTCGCCCGCCTCGAGATCGGCCCCGAGGAACTCCCCAATGCGGTCGTCAACGGCCAGGCCGGCTTGATCGCCAGCCGGCTCAAGACCATCGGCTATGCCCAGGTGACCCTCGATCTGCAGGGCTACCGGCGCGGCAGCGTCAACGAAACCGTCCAACTCCACACCCGTCACCCCGCCTTCCCCGCAGCGGGGCGTCCGGTCTAGCCCGCGGGCAGGAGCAACTTTTCGACCTCACCGGGTTAGGTCCCTGCGGGTACCGACCGAGATAGCAGAACCAGGATGGCCCAATTCTCATACAAAGCCCGCCGCCGCACCGGTGAAGTGGTCCAGGGAATCCTCGAGGTGGTGGACCGCCCGGCGGCGCTGGCCCAACTGGACCGGCTCGGCCTGGTTCCCGTCGCGGTCCAGTCCACCGCCGTGGCCGAGGGACGCAAGATGGCCAAGGCGGCCGGCGGCACCGCCGAACCCGGCGCCTGGATGCCGCCCGCCCTCCGCGCACTCGTTCACCGTCGCCGCAAACCCAAGCTCCAGGAACTGGCGACCTTCACCCAGCAGCTCGCCAACCTGCTCAAGTCGGGCATGCCCCTCACGGTCGCGCTCAACAGCATGACGCACCTCGAAACCAAGGGCATCCCTTCCGACGTCAGCCGACAGCTCCGCACGGACGTCACCGAAGGCAAGTCGCTCTCCGACTCCATGGGCCGACAGCCGCGGGTCTTCTCGGACATGTTCGTGAACATGGTTCGGGCCGGCGAACAGAGCGGCGCCCTCGTCGACGTCCTCCGCCGTCTCGGTGCCCACTACGAGCGCTTCGCCGAGGTGCAGTCCAAGTTCGTCTCCGCCCTGATCTACCCCGCCGTCGTGGCCGCGGTCGGCTTCGCCGTCATCATCTTCTTCGTCACGGTCATGCTCCCGAAGTTCATGACGATCTTCGATGGCATGCAGGACAAGCTCCCGACGTCCACCCGGATGGTCCTCGGTCTGAGCGACTTCTTCAGCCAGTACTGGTGGCTCCTGGCCCTGCTGGTCGTTGCCACCTGGGTGCTCTTCGCGCGTTTTCGGGCCACCCCGGGCGGCCGGAAGACCCTCGACCGCTGGAAGCTCTCGGCCCCGGTGTTCGGCAAAGTCATTCGCTTGAACTTGTTCGGCCAGTTCTGCCGCACTCTCGGGACACTCCTCAGCAACGGCGTGCCCGTCCTCACCGCCCTCAAGATCACCGAATCCATCATCCCCAACGCGGTCCTCAAGGAGGCCATCGCCAAGACCCGCGAGGATGTCACCGACGGCAAGACCATTGCCCAACCCCTCGCCCGCTCGAAGGTCTTCCCCCAACTGATGATCGATCTCATCCGCATCGGCGAGGACACCGGCGACGTCCCCGGAGCGCTGGAGAACCTCGCCGGCACGTACGAGAACGAACTGTCGATCCAGCTCCGGGTCCTCACCAACCTGATCGAACCTGCAATGATCATCACCATGGCCGTCGGCGTCGGCTTCCTGCTCTTCAGTGTGGTCTCGGCCATGTTCTCCATCACCCAGAACCTGAACCGGTGATGCCCCCCGCGTGCCGCCAACGTCCACCCCGCGGTTTTACGCTCCTGGAGATCATGATCGTGGTGGCCATGGCGAGTCTCGTCATGGCGATTAGCATCCCCTTTGTCCAGAGGACGTTCCGACGCGACGCCGTTTATCAGGCCGTGAAGACCCTCGAGGACGGATGCCGCAACGCCCGCGCCCTCGCGATCTTCAACAACGCCACCACGGAACTCGTCATCCGTCCGCTCGACAAGACGGTGTCAGTCCACGCCGGCGCCTCCCATGCGGTCGGCCTCCCCAACCTGCGCGACGCCCGGGCCGTCGACGTCGAAGGACGCCCGGTTCCCATCGCGACCCACGGTCTCAAACCGTTCTCCGGCCAGCTCGCCGACGACGTCGTGTTCGAGTTGCTCGACGTCAACTTCGTCGAATTGCGAGGCGAGGAGGAGGCCCGGATCCGGTTCCAACCGAACGGCACCGCCGACGAGTTCACCTGTGCCTTCCGGGTCGGCGCACTCGCCGTGCGAAAACTCAGCCTCGACATCGTCACCGGCCTCCCGACGCTCGAAACCATCCGCTAACCACCGCCCACCGCCCACTGACGACTGACGACTGACGACTGATCACGGATCACTCCCCCCCCCGCCCCCGCCTCCCATGCGCCTCAGCCTGAACCCAGCCCGATCCTGCCGCGCGTTCACGCTGCTGGAGGTCACACTGGCCATGGCGATTCTGTTCAGCGTCACCTTCGTCCTGCTCCAGATCACCTCCACCAACCTGCGCGTCGCGCGTGCGCTGCAGCGAACCACGATCGATGCCAGCAGCCTGGCGGCGGAACTCACGCTGACAAACCGGTTGGAGGAGGGGACCGAGTCCGGCGACTTCGGAGATCTCTACCCCGGCCACGACTGGCGCCGGGAGATCCTCTTGGTGGGCACCAACGGTTTGTTCGAATGCCGGTTCGAGGTGTTCAACGGACGCGATCCCGACCCCGAGTCCCAGTTGGTGGTGCTGTTGTTCCGCCCCGACTCGATGCGCGGCGGCGGAGCCACGCGTACCGGCCCGGGACGATAGACTGCCGGCTCCACGTCATGCGTGTTCATCGCCCTTCGCTCCCGGCCCGGCCTGCCGCCGCGTTCACCCTCGTCGAGGTGATGCTGGCGCTGGCCATCCTGATGATGGTGATGACGGTCATCTACTCGACCTGGATGGCGATCCTTCGCGCCAAACAGGCCACCGACAAGGCCGCGATCAACGCCCAGCGCTCCCGCATCGCCCTCCGCACCATCGAACAGGCGCTGGCCGGCGTGCAGTTCTTCCAACAGAACCAGCTCCTTTACTCGTTCATCGCCGACACCAGCGGCCAGTACGCATACCTCAGCGTGGCCAGCCGGCTCCCCGAGGCGTTCCCCGGTGGCGGGCTCTTCGGTGATCAGTCGCTGCGCCGGGTCACCTTCCAGGTCGAGAACGGGACCAACAACCTGCCTCAACTTGTCATGCGACAGCACCCCCTGTTGCTGGCCACCAACCTCACCGAGGAGGCCTACCCGATCGTGCTGGCCCCCGATCTCACCGATTTCCTCATCGAATTCTGGGACAACCGCCGCGGCGAATGGCTGCCCGAGTGGCTCTACACCAACCAGATCCCGTCGGTCGTCCGGTTCATGCTCGGCGTCGGACACCAGGGTGGCGACCCCTCGAAACCCCAGGCCGTCCAGGTCCAAACCGTGGCCATCGCCGCCACCGCGGTCCCGGCCGACCTCCAGGGTCGCGGGGCGCGTGCCCGCCCGACCGGCGGCACCAATACCCCGACCCCGCCCCCC
>JBBQML010000271.1:0-6508 GCA_038328885.1 Verrucomicrobiota bacterium
GGTCGCGGGTTCGAGTCCCGTCCATCCCGCCAGTTTATCAGTTAGTTACGTAACTCCTCTCAAATTCCTCTCAAAGAGGGTGACATTGAGAGCACGGTCCGGCAGAAGACGGAAACGAATGGCAAGAACCGGCACGAATCATCTGCGGCGCTGGGAGTATCCCGCGGAATCGGGGATCATGATTCGAGAAATCATCAATCGTCACAGCGGATGCGATGGAGGGCTGTCCTACCGCGTGACCATTCCCGCCCGAATCGCCGGAACACGGCAGTTCAAGCAGTTCGTTTCCCTCGACACGGCGGAGACGTGGGCCGCCGAGCAGGATCAGGGCGCAAAGACGTACGGGCAGAAGCACTTTCTTTTCACGCCCGTTCAGCGTGACGATGCCATCGCCGCGCTTTCGCTGCTGGCGGGCACCGGAATGACGCTCAAGCAGGCGGCGGCGATCGCGCGCCAGCATCGCCACACGCCGGCCGGCAAACTCTCGGTCAAAGGCGCCGTGGAACAGATGGTGAAGGAAAAAGAGGCCGAAAATCTCCGGGAACGTTCAACGCGAGACCTCAGGAATCGCTTGGACGTGTTCTCGGTTACTTTCGGCGAGCGCGACGTGAGTGACATCACCGCCGGCGAAGTCGAACGTTGGCTCTCCGATTTGACGGGAGTGTCCTCGAAGAGTGCCGAAGGCTTGTCGGTCCGCTCGAAGAAGAACTACCTCATCACCGTCCGGACCTTCTTCAATTGGGCGATCGGCAAAGGGTTCAGGGGCGCGGACAATCCAACCGAGCGAATCGCCGCCCCCAAAATCGACTGGGAATCGCCTTCGATCCTCACGGCCGATGAGGCCGTGAAACTCCTTAACGCCGCAAAGTCCGAGCAGGAGCGTCGTCTCCTTCCGTCTGTCATCTTGGGCCTCTTCGCGGGCATCCGTTCCAGCGAAATCATGCAGCTTGATTGGAGCGCTGTTGATTTGGAGGAGAGGATTGTGACGATCGGGGCAGACATCGCGAAAAAGCGCCGCCTTAGGGTCATCGATCTCATGCCCAATTGCGTGGCCTGGCTGCGAACGATCCCGCATCGCCACGGATCCGTCGCTCCCGGGAAGTACACCGTTCGCTGGGCGAAGTTCGTCAAAGCGGCGGGATTCCCCGATTGGGGTGCAAATCGGTCCAACGCCATGCGACACAGTTTCGGCTCCTACCACTTTGCCCTGTATTCCGACTCTGCCAGGACATCGGCACTACTTGGGCACCGGGCTGACGATGAGGTGCTCTTTGACAGCTACCGATCACTGGCCCGAAGGAAAGATGCGGAGGCCTACTTTGGGATCATGCCGGCCGAACCGCCATGTGACGGCAAGGCGGGACAGCCCATCCGCGGGCGTTCCGCTTAGCGCTGGCGCAAAGCAACGCGCAATCGCTGGTGCTTGGTGCGTGCGGTCCTGGCTGCGGCCGACGTTGCCGTCGGTACCGACGCGTTCGTCGCCTCCCGAGTGTTCGTCCAGGGGTTCTCTTCCTCCAAGGTCCGCAGCGCAGCGAGCACGGCGTCCCGACGAAAGAGGCGTCTGCGCCCAAGGCGGATCACGGGGAGAAGACCGCGCTGGGTAAAATTGCGGACCGAGCGAGGACAGATCCCAATGAACACGGCGACCTCGGCCTCGTTCATCAGCATCGGCGGATTGTTCCGCAGTTGTGCGGAATTCGCGGCGGTGACGTTTTCAGTCTCCGTCGTCATGCGTTCGCGAAAGCCAGAGCACTGCCCTCAACGGCCCTCACGTCAGCCAGGAAGTCGAGGTCCTTGCTCGCCAGGGTACTGGGACGAAGGTCGTGCGCACCCCGGTCGAGGTAGGCGATCGCCCATAAATTTACCGCCTGGCTTCCGACCACCGTCGGCACCTCTCTGCCCGCGCAGATCAGCCGATAATCGTGCGGATAGGTATTCGAGTCAGGATTTGATTTTAACGCCATTGACGGTGTGTAGAATCGCATCGTCATGGATCTACCGGAGAAAATACACGATAGATCCCCCGGTGATGGCGCCGAGGAGCGTAAAAGCAAGGGAGGGCCACACGAGGTTATGCCAATTGACGAAGGTCAGCAGACGACCCACGTGATCGGATTTTTTGCGGTGTTCCTGAGTCGCCGCGTCGACCTTTTCGACGGTGGCCACCAGCAAAGCGGTCTGCACGGCCACGGTCCTTTCGAAGTTCTTCGCGACTTCTTCGAGCGCCCGGACCGTCGTCTGCTCACGGCTCTGCCAGGCACCCATATTTTGGTCCAGGAGCTTCTGATGTGCCATGAACATCGCTCGAATGTCTGTGGTTCCGGTTTCAGCCGACTTTTCGAATCGGCCGCACACGTCTCCGAACTGCGCGAGCAACGTCTTCCTTTCCTCCACGAGCGCCAGAGGCACGTCGCGCGCAATGCACGAGAACAGTGCCATGCCTTCCGCGAGGACCATCAAGTCGTCATTCGGCGCGAGGGTCTTCAGGTGAGCCACGTATCGAAAGAAGCTCTCTCGCTGCGTCGCGGGCAGGTAGGTGGCGATCCGGTCATAGACCGAATCCGAGAAGCGAGAGGGCGTGCTCATGGGACTAGACACGCGTGGGCGGTTTCCAGAGCGGTATCGATCTGGCGGGCATACGCTGACGCACGGACCCGAGCCGTTCCACCGTGGAGAATGGGTCCCCTGCGCTCTGCGTTCGCCGTTGCGGCCTGTGCTGCGCTAAGACCTCGATTCTCCAGTTCGGACTGAATTTCCCGCGCCCGATTTTGGAGTTCGATGACGAACGGCTTGGCCTGTTCCAGGAAACGCTGGCCCGGCGTGCTCCGCTCGAAATAGCCAAAGTCGTCTCCCGCGACCCGGTTTTTGACGACGAGGTACTGTACACGATCCCGGAGCGCATCCGCCCACAGGAAGAGCGACTCGACGCTGCTGGCCGCACTGGTGATCGTTGCCACGGCCGTGAAGCGCACGCCCGCCTCCGCGAGGCCTTCATGCATGGTATCGAACCATTGGAACGTATCGCGACCGGAACCGGCCGCCATGTCCGCGAGCGCCACCCGAGCATCCGACGCCAGCGCCACATCGAGGAACTGATCGAGCCCACGCTCCATGCGGATGTCCAGCTTGCTGGCCTTCGGGTGGTAGTGACTCAAAGAGCCTCGCGTCTTGTTTTCGGTGTCGCAGTCAAAGAGCGTCACCGGAATTTCGCGGGTGATGTAGAAGTCGGCCAGCGAGGCGGCGACGGTGGTTTTGCCGACGCCTCCTTTGCCGCCGCAGGAAATGACGATGCGTTTGGACAGGGTAGAATTCATGGTTGTTTCTCCAGGGGTTTGGATGGATCGTAAGCGATCCAGCTTCCGCCGCAAATGGCGGGTTTTTTGGGCAGTGTGACATGAGCAGGAAGACGAGGCTGTGCTGTTGGGTCCGGCAGAGAATAGACGACTCGCCGCCTGGCCCGGACCTTCACGAAGGAAAAGATGCTCGAAGGCGCGACCGAGAGTCCGAACCGATCGCGCAGCGCAACCGCGATTTGTACATACGTCTCGTGACGACTCCGGCACTCCCGGATGAAGTTCCCATGCGGCAGGAGTTTAGACTGAAAGGGACGGCCGGGCATGCGGATGAACTATTCGAACCTATTCGAAGCCGCCGGTACCTTGACACCGTAAC
Source organism: Verrucomicrobiota bacterium (assembly GCA_038328885.1). Taxonomy (GTDB): domain Bacteria; phylum Verrucomicrobiota; class Verrucomicrobiia; order Limisphaerales; family CAIMTB01; genus CAIMTB01. The sequence goes on from JBBQML010000271.1 coordinate 3,673, forward strand.
TTCGAACCCACTTCGAACGGACTTCGAATGCAGCGTCGTCGACGCGAACTCGACATGGTTCCGGCCCAACACCGTTAGGGATATTGCGTCTCTGCACTTGGATCATGGTGATTTGAGGGCATTTTTAGCCGAACAGTGCGTTCTTCGGTGGTGGCTTCTTTGAGGAGGCGGTGAGTCACTCCTCCGTTTCAAGGAAAGATGATCTCTTCGCTTGGTGTCTGGTATCGATGCAACGTGGGTGGGGAGTAAGGGTGGTCATGATGCCGGCGGGTGTACTGTGGAATTGGTCCACGTGATGGCTGTGAGGTAGATGAGCATGATTACGGATGGATTATGGTGAATGCTGGATACAGGTTAGGTTTTTTTCAGTTCGTCTGTTCAGTTGGCGTGCGGTTGAGGAGTTCAATCAGGATACTTTCGATGAAGGATTTCGCCTCACGTTTGATGGTCAGATAGCGTTGTGGGGTTTCGTACACGTGGAACCCTTCACCGTTGTGAAGGCAGCGCTGGAGCTGATCCAAGGGTTGTCCGCGTATCGTGACGCGATGTTCGGCGAACTGGAGAACGAGCCGTTCGCCGTCCTCTTCAGGAACATGTTCGTAGCGGTAAAGCCAGCTGAGCGGAAATCCACAGGTGGTGCCATCGGCTAGGGTGAATTCGAGGAGGGTCCGGCCACTGGAAAAGGTTTCGGAATCCAGTTCCACCGCGGTCGGGAAAAGTGATCTCATTTCGCTTCTGGTCGTAGTCATGGTTTAGAATTTCATTCGTGCTCCGGAGGACGGTGCCAGGGTCTGCACGGGCTCGTCGTAAGTGGCGCGTACATCCCAATTCACTGATTTCGGCTTCACCTTGGCACGCGGGGGCGAATCGCTCGGGTCACGCGAAGTGCGGAGCGTTGAAGATTCCTGTGGACTTACCGCGGTCGCTGGGATGACCCGTGAGACAACCTGCCGAACGTGGTTCACTATCCGATGAATCCAACGAAGATGATCCGTTCGATGGTTTGCCCAGAGGTCCACCGCGGCGATCCGCGGGCGTCCTTGGCTTGGAAGACCCTCAAAGAGCGCCTCCTTCTCTGGGGTATAGGCCGTGGCTTTTCTCCGGCCCCTCGAGAAGGCAACGTAGGCGGAACGCGCATCGAGCTTTGCAGCGCACACAATGACTTCGTCCGCTGTGCGACCTTGGGCCTTGTGCGAGGTGACCGCATAACCATGGCTCATGGCCCTAAAGTCCACTGGGATGATTTTTCTCGCTCCGACATCGTCCCGTGCCTGCCACCCTCCGTCATCACGATGTGATTCGAGCGTGAGGACCGTTCCGTTCACCAGTCCTGCGTCCCGATGATTCTGCCGAATCAAGACCCGGTCTCCGGGCGCCAGCTCGATTTGCCGTGGACGGGCCACGGTCCAACCACGGCATTGCAGCCGGGGAGTCAGGGAGCGCAACAAACCGTCCTGCGTTCGGACCATAAGCGCGCTCGGGCCGACGGATGTTACCTCGACGGTTGTCCCCGCTTTCATGCCACCCATTGTGCGGTGAAGCGAAAGCACAAGACCCGCTTCATAGTGGGACGTCACGGCGGCGTGGGTCTTGGTCCAATCCAAAGGTTCGGCCACCTGCACCTCCCTCCCCGCACCGAGGACTCCCTTGCATTTCAGACCGGTCCGAACGGCATCGGTAATGCGGTGGATTTCTTCCCAGGTCGGCGCAATGAGAATCGTCTCACGGCGTGCCGCTGTATTCCGAACGTAGTGATCGGCCGCCTCCTGAATGTAGTCCCCTTTCGTTTCATGCAGCCATCCCAATCGATCAATCGCCGCCAGCCCCGCACGCGCCTTGCCCGAGGATAGGAACTTCACGGCCTCTCGATAGTCCCGCTGGGTCTGGCGTCTGATGTCGGTCAATTCCGCCGTGCGCATCCGTGAGTGCCGTTCAAGGATCGACAGGAAGTCTCCAGCCTCGACCGCCGAGTGTTGCCGGGAGTCTCCCACCAGGACGATGCGCAAGTCGTGACGCGAGGCGGAGTCGAGCAAACGTGCCCCATCCCGGACACTCACAAGGCCCGCTTCGTCGATGATCACCGTGGCGCCCGAAAGCTGGGAAGGCTTGTCTGGGTCGATTGCAGGAAGCAGACTCGCCAGTGTAACGGCGCGCTGGAAGCCGGCGATTCTCAGTTCGTCGGTGGCCGAAGTCGTGGGAGCAGAGGCTATCACTCGTCTCCCGGCTTGCTCCAGACCAGCGCGGATTTCGGCGAGGGTGGTTGTCTTGCCCGTGCCGGCCAGTCCGCGCAGGGCACAAACCCAGTCGGTCGACCTCAGGACCCTCATCACGGCCTGCTGTTGATCCGCGGAAAGTCGGGAGTCGGGAACGAATCGCGGCAACCCGAGGGGTTGCCGTTGATCGATGCCGCGATTAACCGCACGGATTGCCGCCACCTCCGGGTTCAGCCCCACGCGGCGCGCGAAAGACCGGTTGAGATACACTCCATTCCCGCTTTCCAGCGGCACCCAGTCGTAAGCTTGGGTGTCATTCAACTCTGACTTCAGGACAGCAAGTTCGACCTGACCGAGACGTTGATTGAGCGCTTCTGCCAGGAGTTCGTGACCCTGACGGACGCTTTCTCGCTCGAACACCTGACTGCACCCGAGCGACAAGGCTGTGCGTTCGCCGCAAGGGGCACGCGGAGCAGCGGATTGGCGTGCCTGAGCGACAAGGCTTTCGATCTGCTCGGTCCGTTCCATTGAATACTCCGCTCGTTGCCGCAATCGAACCTCGGCCGTGGTAATCTCCACCAGTTTTGGATCTCGGGTGGAAGTGGTGATCGCATGCACTTCCC
>JBBQML010000272.1:0-6494 GCA_038328885.1 Verrucomicrobiota bacterium
CGGTTCCAAGGACGGGCGGCTCTACGCGTTGAACAACGAGACCGGGGCCGAGCGGTGGAGTCTCGAGACGGGCGGGGCCATCACCACCTCGTGTCCCGTAATAGCGGGCGATGGCTCCGTGATCTTTGGCAGTGAGGGCCGCTGGGAGCTGAACGCCGAGGGTCAGCGCTACTTCACGCGGTGAGGCGCCCGGGCGATCGCCCAGCCAAGTGCCCGTCCTGCGGCGAGCGCCTGACCGATGTGTTGAGGACTGGACAGCGCGACGGGCGTGGGGCTAGAGGACCTCCATGCGTTCCCCGTTCCTGGTGTCTCTAACGGTTTCCGCGACCCTGCTCCTTGCTCGCACCGCCCTGGCGGCCGAATCCTACGACCTGGTGATCTATGGCGGCACCTCGGCCGGAGTCATCGCCGCGGTGCAAGCCCACCGGATGGGAAAATCGGTCGTGGTCGTCGGCCCCGACCGTCATCTCGGCGGACTATCGAGCGGCGGCCTGGGCTTCACCGACACCGGCAACAAGGCGGTGATCGGGGGCCTGGCGCGGGAGTTCTACCACCGCATCTGGCGGCATTATGATCAACCCGACGCCTGGAAGTGGCAGAAGCGCACGGAGTACGGCAACAAAGGCCAGGGCACCCCGGCCATCGACGGCGCGCAGCGCACGCAGTGGATCTTCGAGCCGCACGCGGCGGAACGGGTCTTCGAGGATCTGGTCCGGGAACACTCGATCCCCGTGCACCGCGACGAGTGGCTCGACCGCAGCAAGGGGGTGGTGAAGGCAGGGAACCGCCTGAAATCGATCACCATGCTCAGCGGGCGGACCTACGAGGGGCGGATGTTCCTCGACGCCACCTACGAAGGAGACCTGATGGCGGCAGCGGGCGTGGCATACCATGTCGGCCGGGAAGCGAAGCGCACCCATGGCGAGCAGTGGAACGGCATCCAGACCGGGGTCCTCCACCACCGTCACCACTTCGGGGTCCTCCCCGAGAAAATCAGCCCGTATGTCGTGCCGGATGATCCGACCAGCGGCTTGCCGCCGCTCATCAGCCCGGAACCGCCGGGCGCGGCCGGAGAAGGCGACCGCCGCGTGCAGGCCTACTGTTACCGGCTGTGCCTGACCGATCATCCCGAGAACCGCATCAGCTTCCCCAGGCCGGACGGCTACGACGCCCGCCAGTACGAGCTCCTGCTGCGGGTCTTCGCCGCCGGCTGGCGCGAGACGTTCGACAAGTTCGATCCGATCCCCAACCACAAGACGGACACGAACAACCACGGGCCGGTCAGCACCGATAACATCGGCCAGAACTACGACTACCCCGAGGCCACCTATGAACGCCGCCGCGAAATCCTGCGCGAGCACCAGAAGTACCAACAGGGCTGGCTGTGGTTCATCGCCAACGATCCCAGGGTACCCAGGGAGGTCCAGGAACGGATGCGGCAGTGGGGCCTGGCGAAGGACGAATTCACCGACAACGACCACTGGCCGCACCAGATCTATGTCCGCGAAGCCCGGCGCATGGCCGGCAGCTTCGTGATGACGGAGCACGAGTTGCTCCGACGGCGACCCACCCCGGACTCCGTGGGGATGGGTTCCTACACCATCGATTCCCACAACGTGCAGCGCTACATCACGCCGCAGGGATACGTGCAGAACGAGGGCGATATCGGCGTCGGCACGCCCGGCCCCTACGCCATCGCCGCGGGCGCCCTCATGCCTCGCCCGGAAGAGGCGGCCAATCTCCTGGTCCCGATCTGCGTCTCCAGCACCCACATCGCCTTCGGTTCGATCCGTATGGAACCCGTGTTCATGATCCTCGGGCAATCCGCCGCCACGCTGGCGTCCCTGGCGATCGATGCCGGGGTGCCGGTGCAGGAAGTGCCGTACAGCCGACTCCGCGACCGTCTCCTCCAGGACGGCCAGATCCTCGAAGCCCCGGCGCCGGTGGTCACCCAGTGATGAGCACGGCTCAGAATGCGCCGTGTCACCACGGCGACTACGGGACAAATGGGAACTTTTTGAACAGGCTGTCTAGCGGTCCCCTCCGGGCTTGGGCCCCACCGCGTAGAGAGTCTTGTGCGTGCGGATGAACAACTGGCCGTGGGCGATCGCGATCGAGGACCGAATGTCCCTGTCACCGTCTTCCCCCATCGCCGTCTGGTGCAGCAGCTCGAAGCGATCCCCCGTGCCGGCCACATAGACGTCACCCGCGTGGTTGATCAGGTGGATGCGGCCGTCCGCCGCGACGGGAGAGGACTCGATCTTGGCCCGACCCGGAAACTCCCCCTGCCAGAGGATCTTCCCCGTTGCCGGCTCCACACAGAACAGGAGCCGGTCATCGCTGTTCACCACGTAGAACCGTCCCCGGTAGAACAGCGGCGTCGAGACGTCCGAGGACAACCCGCGCTCCGGGCTTTGCCAGGCGAACCCGCTCTCCGCCAGGGTGCCGGACTGGCCCAGTTTCACGGCGAACACGGGTGAACCCTTCGGACCGCAGGCCAACGCCATACCGTCGCCAGCGATCGGTGACACGACCAATCGCCAGTGAGGAATTCGCCGGGGATTCCAGGTGCCCCAACGCCAGAACTCCCGCCCGGTGGCCGGATCATGCCCTGAAATGCAGTCTCCTCCGGTGATGAGGATCTCGGTCCGCCCCGCGTGGGTGTAGGGCATGGGAGTCGAATACGCCTCCAGCGACTCAGCGCTGGCCTCGGACGGCCGCACATGGCGCCAGAGGTCCTTGCCCGTGAGCGGGTCCACGGCGAGCAGGAACGATTCGATCGGCCCGTCCGTGCGGCCCCGGCCACCTACGGGCTCGTTCCGCTGAAGCACCTGCAGGTAGAGGCGCCCGTCGTGCAGCAGCGGGCTGGCCGCGAAGGTCCACTGGAACGCGAAGTCGCCGAAGTCCTTCTGCAGGTTTCGCCGCCAGACCTGCATTCCCTCCACGGTGTAGGCCACCAGGTCGCCCTGCCCGTATAAGAACCAGACGTGCCGGCCATCCGTCACGGGCGACGACGCCGCATAGTTGCTGCGGTTATCCTTGCGGTCCCCATCCGCGACTTTGTGCCGCCAAAGTTCCTTGCCCGACTTCCGGTCGAGTGCCAGGGCGAGTAGCGAGCGGTCGGCGGCATCGGTGGAACTGACGAACACGCGGTCGGCCTGGACCACCGGCGTGGCGGCCGACGGCCCGGGCAGGGTGACGCTCCAGGACAGCCCTTCGGTGCGGCTGAAGGTCGACGGGATCTTCTGTTCCGTGGCCGCGCCATCGTGGGTCGGGCCGCGCCAATTGGGCCAGTCTTGACCTTGGGCGGAGGCCGTGGCTTGGAGCAGGGCCAGAGCAAGGGCGAGGGAGAAGCTCGAGGTCAGGCCCGTGGGAATGACGGCGGAGGGTGGCAGGGGGCGGGGGTTCATGACGGAGTTATAGGATGACGAGAGACGTTGCGGTGTCAAAACCCGGCCGAGGCGCACCCGGGACACCGGTCGCCCGGTCACGCCGGTTGCAGGGCGAAGAGGGTCAGCGACGTGAGATTCAGGGCGATGTGCATGGCGATGGGCACGAGCAACGAGCCCGAGCGGACCCTGGCCAGACCGAGGAGCACCCCCACCACGCCGATCTGGAGCAGATCGAACCAGTCGTATTGCCCGGCGTGCACCAACATGAAGACAACCGAGGTGAGGAGGATCGCCCCGGGGGCACGGAGGCGGGACGCCACCAGGCCCCTGAGCAGGAACCCGCGAAAGAAGACCTCCTCCGCCACCGGCGCCAGGACCCCGACGGCCATCCAGAACAGAGGCAGGTACCCCGCGGTGGCGTAACTCGCAGCGACGAATTCCGGTGGTGGGCGTTGCAGCGCTTCGTTGAGCGCCGAGAGAGCGAAGATCGAGCAGAGCATCAGGCAGGTCCAACCCACGAGTGCCCGCTTCCGCACCCGGCGGAGGGCGAGGTAGTCCTCCATGGACGGACCGTTCTGCCGCACCGCCACGAGCAGGCCGCACATCAGCAGCATCAACGGGCAACTCACGATCGTGGCGACACTCAAGTTCAAGCCCGTGATCAGCAGGCCGTTGATCCTCATGCCACCGCCCACACCGGCTCCAGCCCCCCCCGCCGGACCGAACCCGCCCTGCACCACCAGCATCGGCACAAGAGCCAGCGTCTGCGCGATGGAGTAGACGAGAAAGAGCACAAACCCGAACAAAAGGGTCATCCCCGGTCCCCACGGCCGTCCCACCCCCTCCTGCTGGGGACGGCCGGATTCCACGTTCATGTCGAAGATGACGGCGAGAGGTTTCATGCGGGCGAAAGCGTGGAGGGGGCGGAACCTGAGACGATGGTGGCCCTTGGGCCTGAGCCGAGACAAGTCCGCGGGCGCCGGCGGCAGATCGGCCCGTGAAAATGAGAACTACGCGCCCGGGCTCTCCGTCTTGCCCATTGATTTGGCGCACGGGACGAGGCAGCCTCTCCTCGTGGAATTAGAAACAGTGTTTGAAACCTTCAATGCAGCGGAAGCGCAATTAATTCGCTCACGTCTCGCCGCCGCGGGGATCGAGACCGAGATGGACCCGGAAATCGATCCGCTGTCGATTGGCGGCGGCGGCTCCGGCGTTCGGATCAAGGTCTCGACCGAACAGGCGGCGGAGGCGCGGGCGCTCCTGGCGACGAGTGCGGGTGAGAGCGGGCCGGAATGAAGACGGCGCAGGAGCGCACACTAAGGCGACTGGCGCGGGAGTTGGCGCCGGATGAGTTACGGTTGGATGCGGCGACGTTGGCGGCGCACGCCGGCGACAAGTGGTTTGCGGTGCATCAACCGGACGCGGTTGCGTTCCCTCGGGACGCGGCCTCGGTGGGTCGGATTCTGCGCTTTGCGACCCGCCACGGCCTTCCGGTCACGCCGCGCGGGGCGGGTCACGGATATGTGGGCGGGTGCGTGCCCGTCCGAGGCGGACTGGTCCTGGCGTTGGATCACCTGAACCGGATCAAGGAGATCAGCGCAGCGGACTTTGTAGCGGTGGTGGAGCCGGGGGTGCGGACGCAGACCCTGCAGGACGCGGTGGAGAAGCTGGGTCTCTTCTACCCGCCCGACCCGGCGAGCCGATCCGATTGCAGCCTCGGCGGGAACATCGCCTCCAATGCCGGGGGGCCGCGCTGCCTGAAGTACGGCGTCACGCGCGACTACGTGCTCGGCCTGGAAGTCGCGCTCGCCACTGGAGAGGTCGTGCGACTCGGCAGCCGCACCCACAAGAACAAGACTGGTTTTGAGCTGGCGCGCCTCTTCGTGGGCAGCGAGGGACTGCTCGGCGTGGTCACCGAGGCCACCCTCAAATTGATCCCCCGTCCGCCCTGGCGCGCCTGTCTGGCAGCCGGCCTGACCTCCATGCGGGACGCCGCACGGGCGATCCGCGAGATCTTCGCCGCCGGTTTCCTGCCCTGTGCCTTGGAAGTCGCCGACCGTTTCACTCTGGCTGCGGCCAGGAAGCGCACCGGCGATGCACGACTCGCAGGGTGCGGGGCGGTGATCATCGTTGAGCTCGACGGCCATGAGCGTTCCGTCCGCGGGGAACTGGCGGCCGTCGGCAAGATCCTCGAGCGGGCCCATCCCCGGTTCACGCAGCGAGCCCTGGGCGCGGCGGCCGTGGAGCGGGTCTGGCAGCTCCGCCGGGAGTTCTCCTACGCACTCCGGGACACCGGGTTGACCAAGATGAACGAGGACGTCGTCGTGCCGCGCGGCCGGTTGGAGGACCTGTTCCGCCTCGGCGCATCGATCCAGCGCCGACACCGGTTTCCGGTCGCGTGCTTCGGGCACGCCGGCGACGGGAACATCCATGTGAACATCATGGTCGACGAGACCCAGCGGGGGTACGAGGCGCGCCGGGATGCGGCGTTGGACGAACTTTTTGAGGGTGTGCTGGCCCTCGGTGGCGTCATCACGGGCGAGCACGGAGTGGGTCTGGCGAAGAAGCCGTGGTGGTCGAAGGCGGTTTCGGAGGAGGTCCGGGCGCTTCACCACCGCGTGAAAACAGCACTTGACCCCAAGGGTGTTCTCAATCCGGGCAAGTTCGTCTAAACCGGATTCAATTTCTTAGAGAGGATGGTTCGCAATCATGAAAAGAGTGGATAGAGGGACGGCAGCCTCGGATTCGTCCGGGCTCGCGGGTGGCGGTATCACAGAGAATGCGGTCCGGAAAGCCACAGGCAAAGGCTGGGGCGACTGGTACGATCTCCTGGACGCCGCCGGCGCGAGAGAGATGACCCACCAGCAAATCCGGTCGGTGGTAGCCCACCAGCAGGCCGCGGACTGGTGGCAGCAGATGATCACCGCGGCCTACGAGGAGGCCCGCGGGATCCGCGGAAAACACCTGAAGGACGAGGGTTTCGCCGCCACCGGCAGCAAGACCATCCGCGCCGGCGTCACCCGCGTGTACAACGCCTGGGTCGAGGACGAACTGCGGGCTGGCTGGCTGGATGCCGCTGGCTGGCACATCCGCAAGGCCCTC
>JBBQML010000273.1:0-6470 GCA_038328885.1 Verrucomicrobiota bacterium
CCTCTCCCGAGGCGCAGGGCGTGATACGCGGGTGGGGGCGTGGGAGTCGATTCTGGCGCGCGTCGCGTCGGGGCGGGCAGCGGTTCGGGAGAACCGCGGTCCGGAGCGCGCCACACCCGGGGCGCCGGGGGCGGTGCGCGGGTGGGGGCGTGGGAGTCGATTCGGACGCGTGTCGCGGGTGGACGCGCAGCGGTTCGGGAGACTGGCGGTCCGAGCCGAAGCCCCCTACTCCACCCGCACGCGATAGAACCGGGTCCCCCCACCCCCACCCCCACACTCCGGATCGGTGAGAACGAAAGGAGACACCGTGCTGGTGACACCGGCGAGGTCACGCCAGGTGCGGAGGTCGGTGGAACCCTCCAGGACGTGCCGGAGCCCCACCGTGCCTTCGACCTCGACCTGGCAGCCGGCTTCGGGCTGGAACGAAACGATCCTGGGTGGTAGCGTCGGCAACGCCTCGGCGGGCAGATCCAGGTTGTCGATCCACACCGCATCGGCCGCCCCACCGAAGGTGCGGTCACGCTGGAAGCGCCACTCGAAATGGTTGCGGCCGGCCGGCACGTTGAACTGGAACGATTGCCACCCGTTCACGCCCGACCAGCGCTCCACGAGCACCCCGTTGAGCCGGAATTCGAGGAAGTCCCAGCCGGCCTCGGAAGCCGTGCGGAGGTCAAAGCTGCCGCCACCCGCCGGGGTCTCCCACTCCAGGTCAAGGACACTCGAGGCCTCATCGCTTACCACGCCTGAGCGGGCGGCGAACTCACCCGAGGACGCGGTTTCGTTGGTGACCCGCCACCCGGCGCTGGCGGGGGTCCGCCAGGGCAGGGCGCCCAGCCCGCCGCTCTCGAACGTCTCGAGGTAGTCGCGGGCGCGGAAGCGCGCCGTCACCACGTGGGCACGATCCATGAGCAGCGCCAGGGGGTTGTCCGCCGACGCCACCGTGCCCTCCCAGCGCGCGAACTCGAACCCGGGATCGGGGAAGGCGCGCAGCGTCTGGATCGAGTTCGTGGGATACCGGCCTCCCCCGGGCACCACGACGCCGCCCGGCGCGGATTCCACGGTGAGGGTGAAATGCGTTGGTGGCCGGTCGTCATCGGCGACCGTCACGATCACCACCCCCTGCGAACCCACGGTGAGCCCGACTGACGGCGAGTGGAGCAACACCCGGAACGTCTCGGCGCCTTCGATGCGATCGTCGTCGTGCACCGAGACCCGCAACGTGGCGGTGGCCACGCCCGGGGAAAAGACCGCCATACCCTGGCTTGGCGCGTAGTCCTCACCCGCCAGCGCGGTGCCATCCTCGGTGGCGAAGGCCACCTCGCCGGCGGTGTCGAGGGAACCCGACCTGCGCACCACCAGGGCAACCTCCCCGCCGGTCTCGGCGACTTCCACCCCGGGCAGTTCGAAAGCCACCGCTGCCTCGTCGTCGGTGATGACCAGGATCGCGGTGGCCCGGCGTCCGGGCAGTGCACCGGTCGCGTTCGTCAGGTAGAGGGTGGCGGTCTCGTTCCCCTCGGCGAGCGCGTCGTCGAACACCGCGATCCGGAAGGTCCGGTTGGTCTCGCCGGCGGCAAAGACCAGTTCGCCGACGACCGCCTGGTAGTCCGCCCCGGCGGAGGCCGTGTTGTCGGCGCTGCGGAACTCGACCCGCGCCACGCCCTTGGCCGTGCCGGTGCGCCGCACGTTGATCTCGATTTCACCGCCGGCTTCCCCGCCGTAGAAGGCCGGGGCGGCGAACTCGACGAAGCCCTCCATGAACTTCTCGTCGGCGTGAACCCGTGCGAGCCGGTGCCGGGGGCGCCCGTTGATTTCGGTGAAGTCCCCACCCAGAATCACCGCGCCGTCCGGTTGGACCACCAGGGCACGCACCACATCATTGGCGCCCGTGCCTCGGAAGAAGCTGTCATCGAGGGACCCCTCGGACGTGAGCCGCGCAAACCGGCCGGCCACGAGGTCCCCGAAGGCGTCGAAGGCCCCGCCAAAAACCGCCTTTGCGCCGGGCTGCAACCCGGCGCCGAACACGGGCGCGTTCGCCCCGGTTCCGGGGTCGAACGCGTCGTCCAGCGCCCCCCCTTCGAGCAGCCGCGCCACCCCGGTCCGGGGCGTGCCGGAGACGGTGGTGAATTCACCCGCCAGATACATCGTTCCGTCGGCCGCCCGGACCATCGCGTTCACCGGGCCATTGGGACCACGGTCTGGCGTGAACGAGCGGTCAAGCGTCCCGTCAGCCAGCAGGCGCACCAGCCAGTGCGCCCCGCTACCAGCCCAGTTGTCGAACCGTCCGCCAACCCATACCTCACCCCCGGGATCGCGCGCCAGGGCGCGGACCACGTTCGAGCCGCCGGACACGGGGCCGAACAACTGATCGAGCTCACCGGTCGCGAGCAACCGCGCCACCCCTGGTCGAGCCACGCCCGCCACCCGCTGGAAATCGCCGCCGAGCAACGTCGTGTCGCCCGGCAGGATCACCCGGACCGGGCCATCTACCCCCAGGTCGAAACCCACCGCGCGCGTGCCGTCGGGCTCCAGTCGGGCGAGATGCCGCAACGGGGCGCCGTCGACGGTCCTGAAGGTGCCGCCCACCACGATCCGTCCGTCCGCCACTTCCGCCATGGCCAGTACGACGCCGTCGAAGCCCCGACCGGGGTTGAAGCTCCGGTCCACGAACCCGTCGGCATGGAGCCGGGTCAACCGGGGGAGCACCACGCCGTCGAAGGTCGAGAACTCGCCACCCACCAGCAGCTTGCCGTCCGCTTGCAGGGCCAGCGCCCGCACCGGGGCATCGGCTCCAAGCCCGGGCTGGAAGGCATCGTCGAGGCGACCGGGCGACTCGTTGTCCCGGATGGTGACGAGGGCATTGGTCAGCGTGCCGGCGGTGACAAAGGGGATGGTCAGCCCAGGAGCGCCGGCCCGCGGGGCGGACAGCCCCACGGAGAACGATTCGTCAGGCTCGCCCTCGGCGTCGTTGACGATCCGGATCGACACCACCTTGCTGGTCTCACCCGTCAGGAAAACCACCTCACCGGTGCCGTTGGTGAGCGTCTCGAACCGGTTGCCGAGGAACCGCAGCGTTCCCCGGGTCGGCTCGAAATCGTCCCCCTCGAGCGCCGTCCCCGAGACCGCCGCGAAGTCCACGTCCACGGGCTTCAGCGGCGAGCCGATGCGGTTCACCAGCAACTCGACCACCCCGGCATCTTCGTCCAACTCCACGGCCGCGGCCGCGAACTCGACGGCGCAGTCGTCGTCGACGATGGTGGCCACGACCTCGCCGGCGACCGCGCCGTCCGGCAGCAGCAACCGGAGCAGGAACAGTTCGTCGCCTTCGATCAGGAAGTCGTTGTAGAGCGGGACCATCAGGGGCGCGACCCGCTCGCCGGCGAGGAAGGTGACCGTGCCCGTCAGCGTCTGGTAGTCCTCGCCGCCCGTTGCGCTGAGATCAAGGGTCACGTAGTCCGCCGACAGCGTCCGGTCGATGGGACCGGACCGCTCGAGCGGAACGACGAGAACCGACTCGGTCTCGATGGCGAAGACCTCGTTGGTACCCGTGGAGAGCAGCGAGTCGTCATCGACGATGGTCAGCACCGCCGTGTTCTGGCCACCCAGCGGGAAGAGGCTCGAACCGCTGGTGAGCCCCAGCCGGATGGTCTCCGCCGCCTCCGGTTCGGCGTCGTCGAGCAACCGCACCTCCACCTCGCGCACGGTTTCGCCAGCCGCGAAATTCACCAGGAGATTGGTCGGCACGAAGTCCCCTTGCACCACGCCATTGGTGAGGAACGCGGCCTGTGCCGTGCCAGCGATGGCGGTGAACACGGCGCTCGCCGGGAGACTCGTATCCCCGGTACGACGCACCGAGATTCGGGCGGCGCTCTCCCCCTCCCGCGCCACCCACCGCGCCGCCGTGAACTCGAGAGTTCCGTCGTTGTCCTCGATGAAGACCTCGGCCTCCGACAGCGAGGAGACGCGTGACCCCGGCGCGCTCACCAGTTTCAGCACCACGTTCTCCCGAAACTCCATCAGCGGGTCGTCCACCGGCGCAATCAGCACCTCCGCCGACGCCTGGCCGGGCGCGAGGGTGAGGTAGCTCGGGATCGCGAGGTAATCGCTGCCCATGGCGGCCAGCCCGGAGAGGTAATACACCACGGTCTGCGGCGCGTTCGTCCGGCCGAATCGCTCGATGAGGAAGCTGGCGGGAACGGAGGAGCCCTCGGTGGTCGTGGGCTGCAGGGCCCGGACACGCAGGTCGCTCTCGTCATCGTCCACGATGGCGAAGGTATGCACCGTGAACACGTCGAGCACCCCGTTGGTGAAGAGCGAGGGCGGCTGGTTGGTGTCGTCGCTGGGCAGGATCGTCGGTGCGATCCGCAAACGCACGACCACGGTCTCATCCCGCTCGGGCAGGAAATCATCGACCACCGTGAGCGGGATGAACGCGACGCGGTTGGTCAGCGGCGTGTCTCCGCCGGGATCCGAGTAGCCGAAGGTCACGGTTCCGTTGGTGAGGACGTAGTCCTCGTCCAGCGTCGCCGACCCGCCCAGGATCTCCCAGGCCACGGTCACCGCCCGCTCGTCGCCCTCGTCCGGATTGCCGGAGATGCGCACCGCGATCTCGGGATTGGGCCGCGACTCCAACACCCGCGAGGAGAGCAGCGCGAAGCCGACCGCGGGCTGGGCGTCGCCGTTGTCCAGAAGGGTCACCGCCGCCCGCGCCGGGTTCCCCAACCGATACGCAGGGTCCTCCGCAAGTTCGATGGCGATGGTCTCCGCATCCTCGCGGAAGTTGTCCTCGATCGGCGTCACGGCGAGGACCACTTCGGTCTGGCCGGTGGGGATCAGGATGGCATCGCCGCTCGCCACATAGTCCGCCTGGTGAAGGGCGCTCCCGCCAAAGCGATACCGCACGAGGAGCGGCCGATCGATCGCCCCCGTCCGGCGGATCAGGAACAGCCCGTCGTCGCCACCCCCCTCGGTCGCCTCGTCGTCCAGGGCGGTGACCGACACGCTCGGGAATTCGTCGTCGCGGATCGTCACCACCGCGCGGGAGGGTTGCACCACGTTGTACACCGGGCTGTCACCCACGATGACCTCGACCGTCTCGTCGTCCTCGAGCAACCCGTCATCGATCGGCACCACGGAGATCGTGGCGGTGCTGGAGCCCGCGACCAGGGTGACCCGGCCCGGGAGAGCCACGTAATCCGTGCCAGGCGATGCCACGCCCGCCAGCAGGTAGTCCACCTCCAGGGCTTCGCTCAGGTCGCCGCTGCGCTGGAAGGTCACCCGCGCTCCCGCACCGGTCTCGGCCACCACGGATTCCGTGGCGGTGACACTCACCAGCGGCAGGTCGTTGTCGACGAGCAGCACCGAGCCCGACGCCACGCCGAGGCGGTAGCCCGCGCCGCCCTCCAGGGTCACGGAAACGGTCTCGTTGCCTTCGACGAACCGGTCGTCCAGCACCTCGACGATGACGCGAACGGCCTCGACCTCCGGGGCCAGCGAAATCTCGGGGGGCAGCGGAACGTAGTCGTCCCCCGGGGTGGCGGAACCGCCGATTGTCAGCGGCACGCGCAGCGTGGAATCGGGGCGTCGCCCCGTGCGCGTGACCAGGAAGGAGGCGATGTCGCCCGCGTTTTCCGAGGATACACGGTCGAGAAACGCGATCGACACGGTGGTTTCCGCCGGCGGACTGCCGTCGCGGATCAGGCCCACCGCCTCGTCCCGCGGACCAAGGTGGTAGAAGGGCCGGGTCTGGAACCAGGTATCCTCGCCGTTGTCGGCCTGCACTTCCCAGCCGGGGATGTCGAAGACGTTCGTGGCGGTCTCCGTGATGACCGTGCGCGTGACGGGGTAGACCAGGTTCACGACGAGCGTCTCGTCACCCTCGGCGACGGTATCGGCGTTCACCTCGAAGCTCAGGTTCGTCGACCTCACCCCCGGGCCGAGGTCCACGTACTGGAACTCGAGGGTCTGGACGACCGGCTGCAGCAGCGTGGGGATGGTGTTGGTCTGGACTTCCACCGCCGGCCACGGCCGGTAGTCGGTGTCGGGCTCGGCGGTCCCCGCGGTCCGAAAATAGACGCGCAGGGTTTCGTTGGTGGGCCCCTCGCGGGCGATCTCGAAGACCACCGGACGGGCCGGGCCGTCACCGCCTTCCGTCACCGGGTTCACCGAAACCCGCGGCAACGAGGCCGCCAGGAAATCGACGTCGACGCCCGTGAACTGGTTGAGGATGAGCGGTCGGGTGAAGTTGAGGGGGCGCGCGGTGTACCCGGCCAGGAACGCCCCGACCTCGTATTCCCCTGGGACCAGGCCCACCAGCGTGTAACGGCCCTCCGAATCGGTGGTGGCCCAGCGAAACTCCGGTGCGTACGGACTGTTTGTCCCCGCCCGGCCATTGTGCACCCGTACGCCGGCCAGCGCCCGCCCGCCCTGGTCGAGTACCGTGCCCTGGATGCGCAGGGTGCTGACGGCACCGA
>JBBQML010000274.1:0-6455 GCA_038328885.1 Verrucomicrobiota bacterium
CCCCCCATGTCGGCGCGAGTTCCCAAAGTTCCCCGACCAGCGGCGAGGCCTCGTCGAGGAAGGGGGCGTGGCGCTCCGGGGCGAGGCGGAGCCAGTGGCGCCGCTGAGCGAGAAGATCGGGCGGGTCGGGCGGGTGCCACGGGCCAAAGAAGTCGGCCGCCACCGCGCGCGCGAGTCGGAGGCGGTGGTGGTAGTCCTCATCCCGGAGGATCTGGTCCAGCGGCAGTCGGCCGGGGGTCGCCGCAGCCGCACTCATGGCGTCCACGCGGAGTCGTACTCCCGGGACCAGAACCGGGCGGCGGCCCCGGGTTCGCGCAACTGCCGGGTCTTGGCGTTGAGGGTCAGGGCCTGGCCGGTTCGGTGCGCGATGTTTCCGAGGTGGCAGAGGAGCGTGCTGAGGTGTCCCTCCTCAGCCGGTGCCGAGAGGACCTTGCCTCGGTCCTCGACGACATCGAGAAACTCACTGACATGCGGTGTGCTTGGCACCTTGCCCTCGACGCGCGCGAGTTCGCGCCCCGCGAGGTCGAGGATCCGGTACCCCGAACTGCCGAGCACCAAACTTGCCTTGGTGCCATAGAACGCGACCCCGGAATCCTCGCCCTCCAACGTGCTCGGCTGACAACTTCGGTGCTCCCAGACCACGGTCGTGGATCCGAACTCATAGGTCACGACCTGGGTGTCGGGAGTCTCCTGATCGTCCCTGAAATAGTATCGTCCGCCGGCGGAAGTCACGCGATCCGGGCAGTCCAGTTTGAGCGCCCACCGAACCAGGTCGAGGAAGTGGACGCCGTTGTTGCCCAGCTCCCCCGTGCCCCAGTGCCAGAACCAGTGCCAGTTGTAATGCACCACGTTGTCGCGAAACGGCCGGGTGGGAGCCGGCCCCTGCCACAGGGCGAAATCGAGCCAGTCCGGGACTGGTGCCAGTTGGCCGAAGCCGATGCTCTCCCGACGGTTGCCGTACCAGGTCCGCGCGAAATGGACTTCGCCGAGCTCGCCGTCCTGGACGCGCTGCACGGCGCTGCGTACCCATGGCACACTGCGGCGTTGCAGGCCGACCTGAACGGGGACACGGGTCTTGCGCTGTGCCTCGACGACCCGTTCGCCTTCCCGAGGGTTATGACTGAGGGGCTTCTCGACGTAGACGGGTTTGCCGGCCTTCAGGGCCTGGAGGGTGGCGATCGCGTGCCAGTGGTCCGGCGTCGCAATCACGAGGCCTTGCAGGCGCCGGTCCTCGAGGAGGTGCTGGAAATTGGCGGTGGTCCTGAAGGCGCGGACCTGGGTTTCCTTGACCATCGCTCCCACTTTGTCCACGGCCCGTTGGTCGACGTCACAGAGCCAGGTGACGATCACGCGTCCGGTCCCGAGGAAATCCTTCACCAGCGCCGCCCCGCGGCTGTTGAGGCCCATGAATCCCAGCTCCAGCTTCTCCACCTCGGCGGCCCGGCCGGGTAGGATGAAGGGGGCTGTCGCGGCGGCGGCGACCGTGGAGCGGATGAAGGAACGTCGGTTCGGCGTGAGCGACGAGCCGGAAGGCGGTGGCAAGGGGGACGAACTCATGGCGGATGACTGCCCGTCATGATGGGGGTGGCCGCGCGAGCCGTAAACCCCGGTTTGTGCGGGGCCCCGCAGCGCCGACGTGCACGTGCGCGAGCCCGGGCGGAAGGCCGGGGGCGATCCGGCCTAGAGGCTCTGCAGCGACCACGGGGCGCGGTACGCCCGGGCCAGATGACGATCCGCCTCCGCGTCGTCAATGAAGCGCTCCGACACCGGATTCCAGCGCAGCTTCCGCCCGAGTTGCATGGCGATATTGCCCAGGTGCGACGGCGTGATTGATCGATGCGCCACTTCCACCGGCGCCGCCGTCTCCTGGCGCGTCTTCACGCAGTCGATGAAGTTTCCGTGGTGGTCGTTGCTCCGGTAGAGCTGGATCTGACCCGGCTCCGATCGCTCGGTGAGGAGGGACTCCGGGTCTGCCTTCCCGCCCTCCAGGTCGATCCATCCTTCAGTTCCCTCGAACCTGGAGGGACCGCCGCTCCTGGCGATGAGACTAACGCCATTGGCGTACTTGCAGGTGAACTCGAACGCCGTCGCGGTGTTGAACAAGTCCGTCCGCGGTGGCCAGGTGCCTTTGCCTTCCACCTCGACGGGTCCTGTGTCCTCGGTCCCCATCCCCCAATGCGCCACATCGATCAGGTGCGCCCCCCAGTCCGTCACCATTCCGCCCGAGTAATCGAGGTTCCACCGGAAGTTCCAATGGCAGCGGTTGTAGGTGTACGGCGCCCACGGCGCCGGTCCCAGCCACATTTCATAGTCGAACCCTTCGGGCACGGGCTGTGGGTCGTTGGTGGGCTGGAGGTTTTTCCGGGTCCAGTGCCCTCCCGGCAACCCCGCACGCACGGTGTGGAGTTTGCCGACCCGGCCATTTCTGACCGACTCGCAGGCAGAGCGGCAGCGAGCGTCGGAGCGCCGCTGGCTTCCGCATTGAAACACGCGCTTGTGCTGTTTCACCGCCTCCACCATCGCCCGCCCATCCGCCACGGTCAGGCCCAGAGGCTTCTCGCAGTAGATGTCCTTCCCGGCCCGTGCCGCCGCCACCGTCATCGCCGCGTGCCAGTGGTCCGGGGTGCCGATGCACACCGCGTCGATATCGTCCCGCGCCAGGAGCTTTCTGAAATCGCTGTAACCTTGAAGTCCGGCGAACGTTCCCGACCTTCCGGCGTAGTGCTTGCGCACGGCCTCCAGGGCCGGTCCGAGGCCCCGGAGCCATTCGTCCTCGTAGCGCGTGCTGCCCGAATCGACATCGCACAGCGCCACGATCTGCACATCCGCGCGCCCCAGGAAGGCCTGCATATCGACCGTCCCCCGTCCGCCCAACCCGATGCATCCCAGGGTCACTCGTTCGCTCGGTGCCGGACGCCCCTCCTTTCCCAGCACCGAGGCTGGCACGAAGTAGGGCACCCCCACCGCGGTGGTGGCAGCCTTGAGGAAGCGTCGACGTGTGAGGGTTTTCATAGACTCAGGTGTGGAACCCATGTTGCGGGAGATTTCCCGTTGCCCGCAAGGGGGCTGTCGCGGGGATCAGCCATGTTCATTCTCGCCGGCGGATCCGTTGGAGAGGACTGCGCTTAGCCCGTTGATAAAGTCTGGCAGCCGCCCGGAACAACGCAAAGGAGCCCCGAAAAGGCAATGAATGCGCCGTGTTACCACGGCGACTACAGGATATGGGGGCCTGGATGCGGAGCCTGCGGGACGGGGCCGCCTATCGGCTGCGCCGGCGGGCAGCCCCGCCCATCAGAACGGCCACCGAGAGGAGGCCGAACCATCCACCCCAGGACGACTCCGGGATCACCACCGCGCCCGTCTCGAGGACCAGCTCCCATTCGGAAAGCGTGAAACTGGCGCCGGGCGAGGCGTCGACGACGAAGAGCCACCACTCGCCTTCGGCCTGCTGGCCGTCGAAGACACTCAGGAAGTTGGTGCGCAGATCGGTGTCCACGACGAGGTCCGGGTCCGTGGCCCGGGCGTCCGGCTGCCAGGTCCCGGACATCGGGGCGCCGGGAATCAGGCTGACGCCTGGCTCCGTCTGGTAGAGGTGGAAGTCACCCCAGATGGCCTCGTCATCGAGCGTGAGGTTGATCACTCCGTCGTCGCTGTAACCGAACGAATCGATGGCGGTGCGGCCGGGCCGGTTCATGAGGACGCTGAACACGCCGTCGTGGGCGAGCAGCGCGTAGACGTCGCCGTTCCATCCGCCCAGGCGGTCGCCGGTGAGGGTGAGCGACACGTTGACGTCGGTGATGGTGCCGAGACCCGCGGGAACGTTGAGGGCGCTCACCAGGCCGGAGAGGTTGCCGTCGGGGACCGCGGTTCCGGGTGTGGCGGAGAACGAGGCCCCCAGGCTGCTGGAAGCCGCCGCGACGGCGAGCCACCCGCCGAGCAGGCTGGAGGACGCGAACCGGCGCGGGGCGCGGTGGGGGACAATAGGAATGGGGAGCTTCATGGGGCCTGGAGAAAAGGTCGGCGGTTTCACGGGAGGACCGTCCTGAAGAAGCCAACGCCGCTGAGGATCGGGGCGACGAATTCCCCGGTGGCACCTCCGCCCACCCGGGCGGTTCCGAGAGTGACCCAGGCGGGTGGGCTCAAGCTCGGACTATATTGGAGTTGGTAGGTGCGGCCGGGGATGCCGGCGAACCGGATCCTGACGCCGCCATCCTCTGGCGTCAGGCCCAGGAGGTTGGGGGTGAGCGCCTCGTCGGTGGCGGCGCGGATCACGACCCGCGCTGAGGAAGAGCGGCCGGCCGAGTCTGCGACGGTGTACTGAAACGCATCGGAAGCACTTTCGGTGGTGACGTTGGGCAGGAGCAACCACAGGCCGCTGCGGACGATCGGGACGCCGCGTCCCGTCGTGGGCTCGAAACCCGCCAGGCTGAGTTCGCCTCCGCCCGGATTGGCGTCGTTTTCGAACAGGCCGGCGATCGCGATCTTGAGTGGGCGGCCGGGGGTGCCCGGGACCTCGTCGTCGGCCGCGACCGGTGTGGATGCGTCCAGAGTGAGTCGGGTGGTGGCGGCGGAGGCCAGATAGAGTGGGCTCTCGGAACCGAGCGTTGGGTAGGGCGGGGGGAGGGTGACCGGTTGGGCGAAGAAGGCACTCACCGAGTAGCTGCCCTCCGGTAGATCCACCGGCCCGAGCGCGGCGCGACCGTTGTAATCGGAAATCTGCGTCGTGACATAGGTGCCCAGCGGGCCTTCGACGACATACAGCACGCTTTGGTCGATGATAGGCCGGCCGACGCCATCGGTCAGCGTGGCCAGCAGCGTGGATCGGGCGCGCGGGGAGGCCGTGGAAGGGGCAGGGCTGAGGCTCAGGCTGCTGGGGCTGCGACGGACTTCGAACGGGCTCCGGCTGGCGGAGGGTGCACGACTGACGTTCCCAGCATAGCCCCCACGAAGCTCGAAGTCTCCGGGACGCAACAGCAGGTTCAACCTTGCTTCCGCCACGCCATCCACGCCGGTGGTGGCGCGGGTGATCAGGCCGCCCAACCGGAACGTCACGACGTGGGCGGCGAGTGGGGTGCCACCGCTGGTGAGGAGCGCCCGGAAGGTGGCCCGGCTGCCGTAGATGCCGCCCGAAGGCGGGGCGAGCAACTGCAGGACGGTCGCCGTGGGTGGGATGCTGGGCGGGTCGGTTTCGTTGGGGACGAAGTAGGCACCCAGATTGGCGGCCAGCGCCACCATGCCAACGCCGTTCACGGCCTGAACCAGGAAGCGAACGTTCTCGGGCGGGGTGCCACCGAGCGGGAGCGTGCCGAGCCATTCGCGCGAGTCGACCGGGTTCTGGGTCAGGTCGAGGGAGGTCCACTGTCCGTGGAACGGGCCGATGGTGGCGGTGTAAGTCACCCAGACGGCCTGGATGCCGGCCGCCGGATTGCCCGTGACGTAGGCCTTGAACTGCACGGTGTCCCCGACGCTGTAGGCGCTGACTTTGGCGATCGAAGGCGGGGCGGAGAGCGCGGGGGTGCTGGAGAATCCGGTGGCGGGGTTGGGATAGGTCACCACGTTGGCACTGTAGAACAGGCGGAATTGGGTGTCGGTGTAGCGCCGAAGCACTCCCTGGTCACGTCCGGGGTAGGAGCGGAACTGCGCCGGATTGACGTCCAGCAGCGTGGCGCCACTTCCGGGGCCGCAGAGTTCGCCGAAGTAATTTACGCGCCAGAATTTGTGGGGGAAGAACGTCTCCGAGAGGAAGGCGGGATGAACCCCGCGGATCTCGGTGGTGGCCGCGCTGGTGAGCACGATGGCGTCGGGGAGGTCGGTGTAGGAGGCTGCCCGGAGGCCGACTCCGCGGAGCGGGAGGCCGGGCATATCCACCCGCCGGAGTTCCAGGGGCAGGACCGGCTCGGCCGGGTGCACCGCCACGCCGTCGGCCCCCGAGAACCAGGTGGCCTGGACCTCCGCGGGGTCGAGCGGGTCGAGGGGGTCCTTTTCCGCGTTGCGCAGGGTCAGGGTGTGCTGGGTCAGGGACGACGCCATGGACAGGTCGGCGAAGCGCAGGCCGAGGACCTCTCCCGGGGAGGGTGGGACGTCGCTGTAGCCGCTTGTCACGGTGATCACCGAGGTGGTCGTGGGGGTGGGCAGGCGGGTGCCGCCGAAATTCACACTCAACATTGGGAGCCCAAAAATGCTGGCCTGGAGCAGGGACTTCTCGTGGATTCCGCGCATGTCGGAGGTCGATTCGAGGTACTCGCGCTTGGCGCGGATGAGGGCCTGGCCGATCGAGACCGGGCCGGTGCCGGTCCGCAACTGGCGGGTGAAGCCCAGGTACAGGCGTTCGCTGTACTCGAGGAAATCGGTGTCGCCGTACTGGTAACCGGTTCCGGCCACGAGGGTGATACCCTTCCGGGCGCAGACCTGAGCCCAATCGGGTCCAAGCGTGACGTCGGGGACGGCGTCGGGAT
>JBBQML010000275.1:0-6444 GCA_038328885.1 Verrucomicrobiota bacterium
TCGGCAAGCCGGCGCGGGCGTAGCGTTGGAGCGCCTCCCGTGGGGGGACCGAGGGGGCAGGGCGGGGGTTGGCTGCGGGTGCGGTGAAGGACGGGTCAGGGGATGCTGGTCCGGCGGCGGGGTGGCCTGCCGGCTCGGCCCGGTCCGGGAGGCAGGCGACGACCTCGACCTTGGGATGCTGCCAAAGGCGGCTGAGGCCGCGGGCGGGGAGTCGGCGGATGTCGAGGATCACCGCTTCGGAGCCCAATTTGGCGCGGATATCGTCCACGGCCCCGGCGATGTCGCGGGCCACAAACGAGATCCCTTTGGCGCGGGGCTGGCCGGCGGGGCCGGCGGTGGAGTTGGCCATGGGAGCCTAGTCGGCGGCGGCGGGGATGACGGCGGCGCTCTGGATCTCGACGCGGGCTGGGATCTCCGAGTAGGACAACACGGCCAGCTCCGCGAACGTGGTCTCGAAGAACCGTTTGAACCCGAGACGCAACTGCGGGGAACAGATGACCACCGGGGGTTGGCCCGCGGCGAGCATTTGTTGAACCGTCTTGGAAAGCCACTGGAGGATATGCCTGGCCAGCCCAGGTTCCATCACGAGGGCGAGTTCCGTGGGGGTTTGGCGGACATTCTGGGACAACTGTTGCTCGAGGCGCGGATCCAGGGTGATGGCGTAGAGACTGCCATTGGGCATCTGGAGGGGCTTGGCGATCTGGGGCCCGAGGGCCCGACGGGCGTGCTCGGAGAGTTCGTCGGGGTTCTTGGTGAACCCGGCAAAATCGCTCACTTTCTCGAGGATCCCCGCCAGGTTGCGGATGGAGATGCCCTCGGCGAGCAGGTTCTGGAGGACTCGCTGAACCTGGCCGACCGAGAGTTGGGCGGGGATCAACTCGTTGACGACGGTCGGGTGGGTTTGCTTGAGGTTGTCGAGGAGGGCTTGGACGTCCTGGCGGCTGAGGAGGGAGTGGCAGTGGCGTTTCACCATCTCGCTCAGATGGGTGACGAGCACCGAGGCGGCATCGACCAGGGTGAAGCCGCCGACCTCGGCGGTCTTGCGTTCGGAATCGGCGATCCAGGTGGCCGGAAGGCCGAAGACGGGTTCCACCGTGGGGATGCCTTTGAGGTTGAACTTGCTGTTGGTGGCGTTCATGGCCAGCCAGTAGCCCGGCTGGAGTTGACCCTGGGCGATCGGGTGCCCCTTGAGGAGGAAGCGGTATTCGTTGGGGCCGAGCTGCAGGTTGTCCTTGAGGCGGATGGGCGGGACGATGACGCCCATCTCCTGGGCGAAACCCCGGCGGACCCCGGTAACCCGGTCGAGCAGGTCGCCGCCCTTGCGTTTGTCCGCGAGGGAGACCAGGGCATAGCCGAGTTCGATCTGGAGGGGGTCCAGGGAGAGGAGCGTTTCGAGTTTCTCCGGACCCTTGGCGTCGGCGGTGGCAGAGGCCTCGGTGCCATTTCCGGCGGCGGTCCCGGCGGGTGAGCCGCCGCCGGTGGAGCCCGGGGCGGCGCCGGGGTGGGCGGCCTCCAGGGCCAGCGTTCCGCCGGCGGCACGGTACATCTGGTAAGCGAGGAGGCCGGTGGCACCGCCGATCACCAGGAACGGCATCATGGGCAGTCCGGGCACCAGGGCGAACACCCCCATGCTCAGGGAGAGCAAGGCCATGGCCCGCGGGTAGGACATCAACTGTTTGCCCAACTCCTGGCCCAGATCGTTCTTGGAGGCCGCGCGGGTGACGAGGATGCCGGCGGCGGTGGAGATGATCAGGGCGGGGATCTGGGAGATCAGGCCGTCGCCGATGGAGAGAATGGTGTACCGCTCGAGCGACTCTGTGACAGTCAGGCCCTTCTGGGCGATGCCGATGGCGAAGCCGCCGACGATGTTGATGATCGTGATGAGGATTGCGGCGACGGCGTCACCGCGGACGAACTTGCTGGCGCCGTCCATGGCCCCGTAGAAGTCGGCTTCCTGTTCGACGTTACGCCGGCGGTTGCGGGCCTCGGTTTCGTTGATCAACCCGGCGTTCAACTCGGCGTCGATGGCCATCTGCTTGCCGGGCATGGCGTCCAGGGTGAACCGTGCGGCGACCTCGGCGATACGCCCCGCGC
This sequence comes from Verrucomicrobiota bacterium, assembly GCA_038328885.1. GTDB lineage: Bacteria > Verrucomicrobiota > Verrucomicrobiia > Limisphaerales > CAIMTB01 > CAIMTB01. The sequence goes on from JBBQML010000275.1 coordinate 2,095, forward strand.
CCTTGGTGATGACGATGAAGTTGATCAGGACCAGGATCAGGAAGATCACCAGGCCGACGACGTAATTGCCGCGGACGACGAAATTGCCGAAAGCCTCGATGATGTGGCCGGCATAGCCGTCGAGGAGGATCAAGCGGGTCGAGGCGACGTTCAGTGAGAGGCGGAACAGCGTGACGAAGAGGAGCAGGGTGGGGAATCCGCTGAACTCGGACGGTTGGCGCACGTAGAGGATGACCAGCAGCATCAGCAGGGCCAGGGCGATGCTGGCCGCCAGCAGGGCATCGAGGAGGGCGGGCGGGATCGGGAGGATCAGCAGCAGGATCGTACCGAGCAGTCCGACCACCAACCAGATGTCGCCGTTCTGGAGCAGTCGGTGGAATTGGGAGCCTAGTTTGCCCATGGCGTCAGTCGGTGGTCGTCTCGCCGGGGTTGGAGGGGCGAGGTGGCATCATTCGGGGTGGGCAGATTCTGCCGGGAGGGAAGCCTGGTTTTTCCCAGGGTCCGCGGTGGGATCCCCTGTCTGCGCCTGGTTCTGCGCGGCGAAGAAGCGGTAAGGATGTGTGCGGTAGACCCATGCGAGGACCTCGGCGATTGCCACGTAGAGCTGAGCAGGAACCTCGCCACCGACTTTCCCGTACTTGAAGAGCAGGCGGGCGAGGGGCTTGTTCTCGAGCATGGGGACCTGGTGTTGGCGGGCGACCTCCCTGATGCGGGCGGCGTTCAGGCGGATGCCTTTGGCGACCACCCGGGGGGCCTTCATGGTGAGGCGGTCGTAGCGGAGGGCGATGGCGAGGCGGGTGGGGTTGGTGATCACCACATCGGCGGTGGCCACATCGGCGAGCATCTTGCGCTGGGAAGCGCGCATGAGGCGGCGGCGGCCGGCTTTGACCTGGGAGTTGGTTTCCTGGCTCTTGTTCTCCTCCTTAACCTCCTCGAAAGTCATCATCAGGTCCTGCCAGTTCTGCCACTTCTGGTAGCCGTAGTCGGCGGCGGCGATGACCGCGAGGGCGAGCAGGACGCGGCCGAAGATGCTCAGGGTGGAATCCACCATGAACTGGACCAAGCGGTTCAGGTTCACGGAGTTGGTGAAGATCGGGTCGCCCAGGACCGCCTTCACCGTGCTGTAAGTGATCAGGATGATGACCGCCAGCTTGGCCACCGCCACCGCCGTTGGAACGGCGGAACGCATCGAGAAGACCCGCAGGAAGCCGGCGGTGGGGTCGAGGCGCTCCCACTTCACGGAGATGGCTTCGGAGGCAGTCTGGAAGCGTGTCTGGAGCCCGCCGGCGAGCAGGCCTCCGATCATGGCGGCCAGCACCACGGGGCCGACGCACCGGACAAACAGCAGCGCCCCATCGATGGCGTAACCTTGGATCGAGGAGACGTTGAGGGGAGTCTGGTGGAGACGCCCGAGCGACGTGGTGAAGGCACCGTTCAGGATGGCCCAGATATCCGAGCCGAAGAACATCAGGCCGGCCAGACCCGCCAGCAGCACCATCACGGTCTGGACCTCCGCGCTGCGGGCGATCTGGCCGCGCTTTTGCGCGTCCTCGAGCCGTCGCTGGGTCGGTAGTTGGGTCTTCTCGGCCGTTTCGCTCATACCCGGCGGTGCGGATCGCCGGGGACTGGGCTAGGGGGCGTTCAGGAACTGCGCCACCCGCATCATGTCCTCCGGCAGTCGACGCAGGTAATTAAGCAGATGTTGGGCCAGCACATCCAAGCTGAGGCCGAACACGACCAGGCCACCCAGGGCGCGGACCGCGAAGCTCTCGAGGAAGGCGCTCATCTGGGGGACCGCGCGTCCGAGGATCGAGAAGACCAGCACGATGACGAACGACACCGCCATCATGGGAGCGGCCATGAGGACGCCGATGACGAACACCCGTCCGGTGTGCGCCACCACATCGTTGAAGAGCGCTTCCCCGATCCAGGCCGTTCCGACGGGAAGGACCGCGTAGGTGTTCTGGAAGCCGACGAGGACCCAGTGGTGGAGATCGAGCGACATCAGGACAGTGACGGAGAAATAGAACAGGATGAGGCCTGGGGCCTGGGTGCTTTCCCCGGACATCGGGTTGAAGGCGCTGGCCATGTTGAGTCCCATCTCGTTGGCGATGAGGCGGCCAGCGAGGTCGCAGACGTAGAAGACCATGCGGGTGACGAACCCGATGGCCAGTCCGGCAAGGACCTCCACGGCGAGGAGGCCGATCCAGCCGGGGAGCCCGGTGGTCGGGACGACCGTCACCGGCAGGCCGGGGGCGACCAGGAAGGCGAGGAACGCGGCCAGGGCGATCCGGATCCGGCGGGGGATGTTCGGGGCCGAGAAGATCGGCAGCACGAGCAGGAATGCGCTGGCGCGCACGAAGACCAACGTCCAGTTGACCGGGTTCCAGACCATGGGTTGGCCCGCGGGCCCGGGTGGGCTCGCGGGGTCAGTAAACCATCTGCGGCATCTTCTCGATCACGGCGGTGGTGAACTCGACGAGGGTGCGGACCAGCCACGGCAGGAGCAGGAGGAGCAGGGCGAGGATGCCGAGGGCCTTGGGCACGAACGTGAGGGTTTGCTCGGAGATGCTCGTCACCGCCTGGAACAGGCTTACCCCGAGTCCGATCACCATGGCCGTGAGCAGGAAGGGAAGGGAAACGGTCGCCGCGAGGAACATCAGGTTCTTCAGCAGTTCGATGGCGAATTCCGGGTTCATGCGAGGGGTGGTGGGCGGTGGGCGGTGGGTGGTGGGCGGTGGGTCAGGGGCCGAAGCTCTGCATGAGCGAGCGGATGACCAGGCTCCAGCCGTCGGCGAGCACGAACAGGAGGATCTTGAGGGGCAGCGCGATGGTCATCGGCGGCATCATCATCATGCCCATGCTCATGAGCACGACGGCGACTACCAGGTCGATGAGGATGAACGGGACGAGGAGCAGGAAGCCCATCTGGAACGCGGTGCGGAGCTCGCTGATGATGAAGCCGGGCACCACCACCTTGAGGGGGAGGAGATCGGGTTCGGTCGGGGGCATCTGGGCGAGGGCGACGAACAGTTCGACATCCTTGGCGCGGGCCTGCCGGAGCATGAAGGACCGGATCGGGGCGGCGGCGCGGTCGAGGGCCTCGGTGCTCGAGAGCTGTTTGGCCTGATAGGGGACGACCGCTTCGCGCTGCACGGTTTCCCAGACCGGGGCCATGATGAAGAAGGTCATGAACAGGGCCAGCCCGACAATGATCTGGTTGGCCGGCGCCCCCTGCAACTGGAGGGCGGTGCGCACGAAGGACAACACGATCACGATCCGCGTGAAGCTGGTCATCAGGAGGACCAGCGACGGGGCCAGGGTGAGCAGGGTGATCGCGAAGAGAACCTTGATCCCGGTGTCGATGTCCTGCGGTTGGTCGCCGCCGTCGAGGGTGACGCGGAACGGGAGGTTCCCGGCGCCCCCGATCGTCTGGGCGTGGGTGGCGACTGCGGTCAGGAAGAGGCCGCCCAGCAAGCCCAGCCACAGCCAGGCCAGTCGGCTCCGCAGGCGCCGGGGGCGGTGGGCGGTGGGGGGCGTGGCCGTGGTCGCGAGGGTCATCGGGGTGAGAGAATTCGACGCAGGGCCTCCGGAAAACTGGCCGGGGGAGGCGTGGGTTCAGGCTCGCCGGCCTCGGCGGGCGGGAGCCGTTCCAGCAGGGTGATGCCCGCAGGGGAGGACGCGATGAGCAGGCGTTGCTGGTCGTAGCCCACGACGAAGAGGGCGTGGCGTCCGCCGAGCGTGCGCATCTCCAGCATTTGCAGGCGGGCCGGGCGACGGCGTTGGCCGGGCAGGTTCTGCCAGTTGCGGACCAGCCAGGCGCCGCCGAAGAGCACGGCGAGGACGATGCCCAGGGCTCCGAAGATCCGGAGGAGCGGGAGGGTCACTTCCGGCAGCGAAGGCGACACCGGGGGCAGGTTGGTGGCGGTCAGGAGGGCGGGGGAGGCGGCCCAGGCGGCGAGTCCGGTGTTCGCGATTGCCAGGCAGGCGGCGGCGAGGAGCCGGCCAGGCCTGGCGGGGCTGGTGGTGAACCTCAGTCCACGGCTGGGCTTACCGGGAGGACGGTGGGGGGTGAGGGGGTGGGAGCTCACGGCAGCACGGTGTTGCCGACGATTTGGGTGATCTTGATGCCGAAGCGGTCCTCGACGACCACCACCTCACCACGGGCGATCAGTTTCCGGTTCACGAACAACTCCACGGGTGCGCTCGCGAGCTTATCGAGCTGGAGCACGGCGCCCACGGAGAGCTGGAGGACGTCGCGCAGCGGCATTTGGCAGCCGCCGAGTTCGACGGTCAGGTTGACCGGCACGTCGAGCAGGACCTCGAGGTTGGTGGGGGAGTCGGAGAGGG
>JBBQML010000276.1:0-6442 GCA_038328885.1 Verrucomicrobiota bacterium
GTCGGCCGCGCGCCGGAGTTCGGCTTCGGGGAGGGGGAGTTGGAGACCCAGCGCCGCGCAACCGCGTCGCAGTCGGGCCAGGTGTTCCGCCCAGAGAAAGAGGCGGCCGGCGTGGACGCGCACGGTTTCGAAGAGTCCATCGCCATAGAGGAACCCGCGGTCGAAGACCGAGACGGAGGCCGAATCAGCCGGGACGAAGCGGTCGTTCAGGAAGACGGTCATGCGGTCGGGAGCGGTGGGCGGTGGGCGGCGGGGAAGCGGCGGGCCCGGAGGAGAGTCAGGCGGCCGAGGATTCTGGTCCGGGGGGCGTGGAGTCGGTCGCGGCCAGGAAACCGGCGGCCTTGGCCAGGGTTTCCTCGTATTCAGCGAGCGGATCGGAGTCGGCGACGATTCCGGCTCCGGCGGAGTACCACGCTTGGGTCCCCCGGACGATCGCGGTGCGGATCAGGATGCTGAGCTGGCTTTCGCGGTTGAAGCCGAGATAGCCCGCGCAACCGGTGTAGGGGCCGCGCGCCACGGGTTCCAGTTCGTCGATGATCTCCATGGCCCGGATCTTGGGCGCGCCGGTGATGCTGCCTCCAGGGAAGCACGCCTCGAGGGCGGCGGGGTGTGTGACCCCGCGCCGGAGCCGGCCCTCGACGGTCGAGACGAGGTGTTGCACCTGCGGGTATTTCTCCAGTCGCATCAGGTCGGGGACTTGCACCGTGCCGAAGGCGCACACTCGTCCGAGGTCGTTGCGGAGCAGGTCGGTGATCATCACCAGTTCCGCGCATTCCTTGCCGCTGGTCTGGAGTTCCTCCGTGAGCTTGGCGTCGCGGTCGGGATCTGCGGAGCGAGGACGCGTACCCTTGATCGGCCGGGTGGTGATCCGGTCGTCGTCTAGGCGGAGGAACAGCTCCGGGGAGACCGAGGCGAGTTGGAAATCGCCCGCATCGAGGTAGGCGGCGAAGGGCGCCGCTGAGAGGGCGAGCAGCCTTTGGAAGAGCGCCCAACCACCATCGCCACCGCCAGCCGGGGCTGAGAGCCGTTGGGCCAGGTTCACCTGGTAGATGTCGCCGGCGCGGATGTAGCGCTGGGCCCGTTCCACGGCGGCGCCGAAGCCTTCCCTTGAAAAGGTCGAAACCGTGGTTCTGTCGGGGGACGGGCGGGTCCGTGGGGGTGTCCGGGGTGGGTCCGAGGGGGGGGAGTGGAGGGTTCGGCGCCAGCGGTCGAGTTCCTGGCGGGCGCGCTGGGGATCGCGCGTGCCGTCGGGGCCGAGGCCGGTGGACACGATCCACGTCTGATTCGTGTGGTGATCGAACACCACCAAGCTGTCATGGAAGCCGAGCCAGCAGTCGGGCAACTCAAGGTCGTCGTCGGGGCCTGGTCCCAGGCGGGGTTCGACGAAGCGCCGGAGGTTGTAGCCCCAGTAGCCGAAGGCGCCGCCCATGGGGAAGGGCAGGTCGGTTTCGTCCAGCAGTTCGAACCGGGCGAGCAGGGCGTCGAGGAGGCGCCAGGGGTTGCCGAAGTGCACCTGGACAGGACGGTCCTGGGGGTGGAGTTCGCATCGCGATCCACGGGAGCGCAACACGAGGAACGGTCGGGCCGCGACGAAGGAATAGCGCGCGTGCGGGTGTTCGAATCCATCGCTCCGCAGGAGGACCCGTCCGGGTTCGCCGCGCAGCACATCGGCGAGGGTGTCCGGCGTGTGGGGGGTGACTACCGGCTCGACGATCGTGGTCATGGGGCCGGTGGGGCGTGTCAGGCCGCCAACCCGCGCCACAGCGTGCGGTCGGAGCGAAGCGGACTGACCGCGGCTAGGAAGCTCCGCTCCGGTCGCAGGAACTCCCGCGCGGCCGTCCGGATCTCCTGGGCGGTGACGCGCCTGAGATCGGCCTTGAGCGTGTCCACGCATCCCGGCCGGCCTGTGGTTGTGATCTGCTCGCCCAGCCACATCATGTGATGCTCGGTGTTTTCGAGACTCAGGTCGATCTGGCCCACGGCATAATCGCGGGCCCGGCGCAGTTCGGCGGCGCCGACGGGTTCCGTGGCCAGTCGACGGAGTTCCCGGAGGATGAGGCGCAGGACGGGCTCGGTCTTACCGGCGTCGAGGCCTACGGAGATCACCAGATCCCCGACGTCCTCCCAGAAGCTGGGGCAGCTATAGATCGAATAGGCGAGGCCGCGGTCTTCGCGCACGATCTGGAAGAGGCGGGAGCTCATGTTCTCGCCGAGGACGATATTGAGCATGCGGACGGCGAAGCGACGGGGGTCCTGTCGCGAGCAGGCCCGAAAGCCCAGGGCGAGCTGGGACTGCTCGGTGGGCTTGCGGACCAGGCGGACCACGGGTCCGGTGGAGGTGTGCGTGGCGGCGAGGCATGCCGCGCGGGGAGCCACGGGCATGCGCCGGGAGTGTCGGCGCACGGCGGCGACGACGGCCTCGTGCTCGAGGGCGCCCGCGGCGGTGACGACGACGGCTGGGGCGGTGTAGTGGGAGTGGAGGAAGCCGAGCAACTCGGAGCGGCCGATGCGCCGGAGGGACGCGAGGGTTCCCGTGAGGGGCCGGCCGAGCGGATGCCTGGGCCACATCGTGGCGTTGAGCAGTTCCTGGACCCGCTGCTGGGGTTGGTCGAGGTACATGGCGACCTCCTCCCGGATCACGGCCCGTTCGCGGCGGATGTCGGCGGGCGTGAAACGGGAATTCCGGAGCATGTCGAAGAGGACGTCGACGAGATCATTCATCCGGCCGTAAAGGGCCTTGGAGTAGAAGCAGGTGTGGTCCTCGCTGGTAAAGGCGTTGAGATAGCCGCCGATGCCCTCGACGTCCTGCGAGATCTGGTGGGCGGTGCGCCGGCACGTGCCCTTGAAGAGCATGTGTTCGATGAAGTGGGCAACGCCGCTGACCTGGGCGGGTTCATGGCGGCCACCGACGGCGACCCAGAGGCCGACGCTGACGCTCGCCATGTGGGGCATGGCGGCGGTGGCGACGGTCAGGCCGTTGTCGAGGTGGGTGACTTGGTGCACGGGTGGGGACGGGTTTCAGGGCCGGCGGGGGGCGCGACCTGATCGGGGGAAAGGCCGCTGGCGGACCCTCCGGGGGGCCGGGGCACTCATTCGCCGGGCAGAGGCGGAGGAATTCAGCGGAAGGCCTTGGGTGCGTGACGGGGCGTCCCGGCGATCCGCCGGAAATCAAGCAGCAGATCCAGGGCCTCGTCCACGTCGTCGGTGAGGTGGAATAGCTTCTCGTCGCCGGGGGAGATGTGCCTGGAGGCGAGGAGGGTTTGTTCCACCCACTGCACGAAGCCCTCCCAGTGCCGGCGGCCGAAGAGGATGAGGGGGAAACGGGGGATGTGATCGGTTTGGACCAGCGTCACGATCTCCCCGAACTCGTCGAGGGTGCCGTAGCCGCCGGGGAAGTAGACGAAGCCCATGCTGTACTTCGCGAGGCAGACTTTGCGGGCGAAGAAGTAGCGGAAGTCGACCTTGAGGCCGGCGTGGGGATTGGGCGACTGTTCGTGGGGCAGCTTGATGTTCAGGCCGACGCTCAGCGCCCGATCCACCAGCGAGGCCCCGCGGTTGGCGGCTTCCATGATGCCCGGGCCGCCGCCGGTGATGACGGCGAAGCCGTGCTTGGCCAGCTTGCGGCCCAGTTCGACCGCCGCCAGGTAGTACGGGTCGGTCTCGGGGGTCCGCGCCGACCCGAAGACGGTGATGCCTGGGGGGACCTGGGACATCTCCTCGAACGAGTCGACGAACTCCGACATGATCCGCAGCACCCGCCAGGGGTCATCCTCCCAGAAGCGGTGGGTTCCGTTGGCGTTCGACAAGGGGAGGTTCATGGGAGGTCCGGTGGGGCGGGGAGGAGGTCAACTGTTGTCGCCGCCGAGCATCCGGCCGAGTCCGCCGAGCACGGAGCCTTCGCCGCGGCCGCCGCCGCCGGTTTGGGGTGCCGCCGTGTAGATGCGTCCGGCCAGGCGGCTGAGGGGCAGGGACTGGAGCCAGATTCGACCGGGCCCGCGCAGGGTGGCGAAGAAGAGTCCCTCGCCTCCGAAGAGCGCGCTCTTGATCTTGCCGACGTACTGGATATCGAAGTTGACGAAGGACTGGTAGCCAACGACGCAGCCGGTGTCCACGCGCACGAGTTCGCCCGGACCGAGATCGCGCTGGACGAGGGTGCCGCCGGCATGGATGAAGGCCCAACCGTCGCCCTGGAGGCGTTGCATGATGAAGCCCTCGCCGCCGAAGAGGCCCGCTCCGAGTTTGCGCTGGAGGGCGATGCCGACGCTGACCCCCTTGGCGGCGCAGAGGAAGGCGTCCTTCTGGCAGATGATCTCCCCGCCGAGATCGCGCAGGTGGATCGGGAGGATCTTGCCGGGGTAGGGCGCCCCGAAGGCGACCCGCCGTTTCCCTCCGCTCCGGTTCTGAAACACCGTCATGAAGAGCGACTCCCCGGTGAGCAGGCGCTTGCCCGCCCCCATGAGCGATCCGAAGAAGCCACTGTTCTGCTGGGAGCCATCGCCGAAGATCGTCTCCATCTCGATCCCGTCGTCCATGTACATCATCCCTCCGGCCTCGGCGACGACGGCTTCCTGGGGGTCCAACTCGACGGCGACGAACTGCATCTCGCTGCCGACGATCTCGTAATCTATCTCGTGCATCGCACTCATGAATGAGTTCCTGATCAACCGCGTGTTCTCGGGCGACCGCGGAGGTAACGCTCCGGGGCGGCAAAGTCAACCGATGCCGCGTTGAGCCGTGCGGTCCTCATGGAACAGCGGACAGCGGCCCGAGCGGGAAGCCGGTTCCGATGCAGCGGGATCCGCCGGCATCCCCGGGCGGTCCCACGGATGCCTCAGGCCCGCGGGCGCCTGAGACGGTCCATCTGCTGGCCGGCGAGAGTATCGCAGCGTTCGTTGTCACGATGGCCGGCGTGTCCCTTGACCCAGCGCCACTCGATCCGGTGCGGCGCCGCCACCTGCTCCAGGCGTTGCCAGAGGTCCGCGTTGCGGACGGGTTGCCGGTCGGTGGTTCGCCAACCGTTCAGTTTCCAGCGCTTGAGCCAGGAGGTGATGCCCTTGCGAACGTATTCCGAGTCGGTGTGGCAGATCACGGCGCAGGGTTGATTGAGGGTGGCCAGCGCCTCGATGGCCGCCCGAAGCTCCATGCGGTTGTTGGTGGTCAGGGTTTCGCCGCCTGAGATTTCCTTCAGATGCTTCTGGTGGCGGAGGACGGCGGCCCAGCCGCCTGGACCCGGATTGCCACGACAGCCGCCATCCGTGTGGATCGTGACCTGCTTCAAGCTGGGGCGGCGGCGGTGCGGGTGGGCCAGCCCGGCAGATCCATGCGCCCCGGGCGCGGCACAGGATAGCTGCCGTCGGGCCCCGGCTTCGCGGGCGGGGCCATGTCGTCGCGGCAATCCTCCGGCCTGGGCAGGTAGCAGAAGCGGGAGGCATTCGCCTCCTCCCAGGAGATCTCTTTTCCGGTGTAGCAGGAGAGCTGGCCCATGACGGTGATCATGGTGCTCCGCGCCATGTACTGACCGCTGTTCAGGGGCTTGCCGGAGCGGATCGCAGCGAACAGCCGGTCGTGCTCCACCTGGTACGGGTCGCATTGTCCGTCCCAGCGCCAGCTCTTCTCGCCCGAGATCCGGCAAGCCTTGATGGACGCGCGGCCCTTGGTCCCGAACACCAGGCTCGAATCCTCGTCGTAGCAACCCGTGGTGGTCCGGCAGAGCGCGTAGACACGGACATTCCCGGGGAACTCGTAGACGACGGTGTGGTGGTCATAGACATCGCCGTAGATGGGCTCCGACATGGATGAGCGGCCGCCGAGTCCATGGCACTTCAGGGGGACCGCGTTGCCCAGGACCCAACTCGCCCGGTCCATGTTGTGGACCAGCGACTGCGGGACATCATCACCGGAGATCCAGCGGAAGTGGTACTGGGTGCTGCACTGCCATTGCAGTTCCGTCAGGCCGGGGGCGCGCTCGGTGACCCCGTAGGGTGCGCGGAGGAAGTTCTCCTCGAGACTGACGATGTCGCCGATGGCGCCTTCCTGGATGCGTCGGACGGTTTCCTCGTACCCTGCATGGTGGCGGCTGTGCAGGCCGGAGAGGATGCTCAGGCCCTTGGTTTGGGCAAGGTCGCAGGCGGCCTGCATGGTGGCGATGCCCAGCGGGTCGATGCCGTGCGGCTTCTCGACGAAGACATGGCGGCCGGCCTTGATCGCGGCGAGGGAGTGGAGGGGGTGGAATTTGGCCCCGTTGGCGATGAGAACCACGTCCGAGAGCTCGATCACGCGCTGGTAGCCGTCGAAGCCGGAGAAGCAGTGGGCATCCGGGACGTCGACCTGGGTGGGGCGCTGGGCCTTGATCGCCTCGCGCTTCCCTTTCACGCGGTCGAGGAAGATGTCGGTCATGGCCACCAGCTTCGTGCCTGGATCGGCGGTGAGGGCCTGGACGGCG
>JBBQML010000277.1:0-6441 GCA_038328885.1 Verrucomicrobiota bacterium
CAGTCGGCGAGACACGACACCACGCACCCCCGCCGCCGGAAAGCCAGGATCGCCGGAATGAGCACCGCCTCGAATCGCGTGTTGTGGTTCAGGACCAGGATGAAGGGGCCTTGCTCCTCGGCCAAGTGGTCGAATCCGTGAAACGCCACCAACTGGCTCCTGCAGGAACTCAGGAGTGAGCGAGTGAGGAACCGCGCCTTCCAGCCGGACATGCCAGGCAACGGAGCCCGCCAGATCTCCGCACGTGACGGCAACCGCCACCCGCCGTTGCCCTCCGCCAACGCCCCCGTCGAGTGCCGTCCGTTCCCGAGCCGCATCGCCCCACAGCCCCTGAGACCCGCTCCACCGGGGCCGGCAGCAGGGATTGCGGAGCTTGGAATGGCGGTCGAGGCACTCAACAAACTGGCGGGCAGGAAATCAGATGGCCAGCAACCTTAGCAAGGCAGGAGTTCCGAGCGGTCGGACCGGACAGGCCTTGGGTGGGGTCCTTGACGCTCCCCACCCCGGCCACTAGGTTCGCCGCCCATGATTGCGACAACCCAGGGCAGCCTCCTGATCCCGTACGTGGTCGAGCAGACCGGCCGGGGCGAGCGCGGCTACGACATCTATTCCCGCCTGCTCGTCGATCGCATCGTGTTCCTGGGCACCCCCGTCGACGACATGGTGGCCAACGTCATCATCGCGCAGCTCCTCTTCCTGCAGATGACCGACCCGAAGAAGGACATCCACCTCTACATCAACTCCCCGGGCGGCGGCGTCACTTCCGGACTGGCGATTTTCGACACGATGCAGTTCCTGACCTGCGACGTGAACACCTATTGCATCGGTCAGGCGGCCAGCATGGGTGCGGTGCTCCTGGCGGCCGGCACCAAAGGCAAACGCTATGCGCTGCCCAATGCACGGATCATGATCCATCAGCCTTGGGGCGGCGTGCAGGGCCAGGCCACCGACATCAGCATCCAGGCCAAGGAAATCCTTCGCCTCAAGGATCGCCTCAACGAGATCCTCGCCGCCGCCTGCGGCAAGTCCCTGGAAGCCCTCACGAAGGACACGGACCGCGACAATTTCATGTCGGCCGACGAAGCGAAGGCTTATGGCCTCGTGGACGGCGTCGTGAAATCCCGCAAGGACCTTATCGACCCTGCCGCTAAGCCGGCCTGATCCGCGTGGCCCGCCCCACCCAGCTCACGATGTGCAGTTTCTGCGGCAAGTCGCACGCAGAAGTCCGCAAGCTCATCGCCGGCCCCGGCGTCTACATCTGCGACGCCTGCGTCCACGTCTGCAAACAGGTGCTGGACAAAGAACTGCATCCGGAGGAGCGCAAGCCCACCCCGCGGCTGGCCATCCCCAAGCCGGCCGACATCAAACGGCACCTCGACCAGTACTGCATCGGGCAGGAACGCACCAAGCGCACACTGGCGGTCGCCGTCCACAACCACTACAAGCGGGTCATCGCCAATCCTCCGGCGGTGCCCGGCAAGGATCCCCAGCGCGACCCGAACACCCCGCCTTCCGCCATCCCCGTGGCCGCCACCCCTGTTTCCGCGGCTCCCAGTGGTCCGTCGGTCTCCGGACCAGGAGGAAACGAAGTTGAACTCGAGAAGAGCAATATCCTGCTCATCGGTCCGACCGGCTGTGGCAAGACCTTGCTCGCACGGACGCTCGCTCGGCTCCTCGATGTGCCGTTCGCCATCGCCGACGCGACCACGCTGACCGAGGCGGGATACGTGGGGGAGGACGTGGAGAACATCGTCCTGCGCCTGCTACAGAACGCGGACTATGACGTCCGCCGAGCCCAGATCGGGATTATCTACATCGACGAGATCGACAAGATCGCGCGGCGCACCGAAAACGTCTCGATCACCCGCGACGTCTCCGGAGAGGGCGTCCAGCAGGCGCTGTTGAAGATCCTGGAGGGCTCCATCTGCAACGTCCCACCGCAGGGCGGCCGGAAGCACCCGCAGCAGGAGTACATCCGGGTCGACACTTCCGGAATCCTCTTCATCTGCGGCGGCGCGTTCGTCGGCCTCGACCGCATCGTGCAGCGCCGGGTCGGTCGACGCGTGCTCGGGTTCGGATCTGGCGATACCACCGTGGATCCGGCCAGCGAGGACTACCGGCGGCTCATGGAATGGGTGGAGCCCGAGGACCTCCTCGCCTACGGCTTCATTCCTGAGTTCATCGGCCGACTCCCCGTCTTCAGCGCGCTCGAACCGCTGAACGAGGAGCAACTCGCCACCATCCTCACCGAGCCACGGAACGCTCTCACCAAGCAGTTCGCCAAACTGCTCGCCATGGACGACGTCGAACTCGAGTTCACGCCCGATGCCGTCCGGGAAATCGCCACCCAAGCCATGAAGAAGGGCACCGGTGCCCGCGCGCTCCGTGGCATCCTCGAAAAGCTGATGCTCGAGCAGATGTTCGAGATCCCGGGAAACCCCGACATCGCGGCCGTCACGGTGACCGCCGCTGCCGTCCGGGGTGAGTCCGAACCCGTGGTTCGCCGACGCCCCTCCCAGGCCGCCGCCTAGCCGCCTGTAAAGTCCCCTTGTCCCGTAGTCGCCGTGGTGACACGGCGCAATCATTGCCTTTTCAGGGTTCCTTCGCGTGTCCCGTAGTCGCCGTGGTGACACGGTGCAATCATTGCCTTTTCAGGGTTTCTTCGCGTGTCCCGTAGTCGCCGTGGTAACACGGCGCAATCATTGCCTTTTCGGGGTTTCTTCGCGTGTCCCGTAGTCGCCGTGGTGACACGGCGCAATCATTGCCTTTTCAGGGTTTCTTCGCGTTGTCCCGTAGTCGCCGTGGTGACACGGCGCAATCATTCGGCTTTTCGGGGCTTCTTCGCGTTGTCCCGTAGTCGCCGTGGTAACACGGCGCATTCATTCGGCTTTTCGGGGTTTCTTTGCGCTATTCCCGGCCGCGGCCAGATTTTTTCAACCGGCTGCCTGCCCACCTCGACCCCCGGTCACCCAGATTCTCCCCGGCGCGACCCTGCGTGCCCACTTTGGCTGCTTCAGTCCCCGCGCCCCTGCACGAGCCTCGCACCCCGTCTCCTCGCTCTGCCAAGGGCCATATTGGCGCATAATGTTTGTTTGGTTTTTGGAGTGCCAAGATGGCGCTCACGCGTGTCTCGCGCGGTGGGGGGGTCTTCTGATCTAACCCATTCTTTTTCAACGGGTTATCCGCTTGGGTAGCGGTCGGTTCGGGGTGGCACGAGTTACGCTGACTCGTCAATCGCTAGTTCAACCCATTGAAGTCAAACCATCGGAGACATCAACCATGACACTCACCAATTACAATCGACCCACCCTCTACTGTAGTCGTCCGTCACTCGACCCTCTTAGTCGGCTGCAGCACGAGGTGCAGCGTCTGTTCGAGGCCCCACTGGCCGACTTCGGCACCCAGTTCTTCAACGTCTGGGCTCCCGCTCTGGACGTCTACGAGGATAAGGACAACCTCCTCGTCACGCTGGAAGTTCCGGGCATGAAGAAGGAGGACTTCAGCATCACTCTCCACGACGGGGTGCTGTCGATCTCCGGCGAGCGCCGTTTCGCGGGCGCCCGGCAGAAGACGGCGGGCTACCTCAGTGAGCGCTTCGAAGGCCGTTTCCAGCGGTCCGTCAACCTCCCGAAGGCGGTTCAGGGCGATCAGGTCCGCGCCGCCTACCTGGACGGCGTCCTCACGGTGACACTGCCGGTGGCTGCCGAGGCCAAGCCGAAACAGATCGTCGTCGGCAACGAATAATTAAACCCCGGCTCCGCGTCCGACGTCCGCCGGTCTGGTACCGGGCGGCGCGTCGGGGCGGGGACACAATCAAACCCTTCAACAAAGCCAAAACCATGAACGATACCGTTACGCAGCGCGCACCTGAGACCACCAAGCCGGAGACCGAGCGGGTCAGCTACCAAGTGCCAGCCGTCAACATCTTCGAGGCCGAGGATGGATACACGCTCGAGGCGGACCTCCCCGGGGTTACCCGCGAAGGTCTGGAAGTGTTCCTCGATCGGAACGAGCTTACGCTCCTGGCGCGACGTCCTGTTGCCCGTACCGAGATGGCACACTACCGGGAATCCTCAGCGGGAGCGTTCCGTCGCGTGTTCGAGCTCAACCCGGAGATCGACACCGACAAGATCACGGCTCGGGTGGAGAACGGTGTGCTGACGCTGCATCTCGCCAAGCGGGATCAGGTGAAGCCGCGCCGGATTCAAGTCACCAACTGAGTTCGCCTCCTGGACCGGGCGATCCACCATCGCCAGGCAGGCCGCTGCCTGGCCCTCTCTTTGCATCCGGCGGCCCTTCCCCGAAGGGCCGCCGATCTTTTTATGGTCAAACCGTGGCCCTTGTGGCGTTCAATCCAGCCATGCGATCGCCGTTTGTTCCCCCCTGGAAAAGCGCGGCCCTGTTCTGCCTGATCCTGAGTCTTCTGGCCCGGACCGCAGCTGGCGGGCCGGATGAGCTCGTGGCTGCGGAACGCAGCTTCGCCGCCGCCGTCGTCGCGAGCGGTGCAAAGCGCGCCTTCCTTGCCTACCTGACCGAGGACGGCTTGTTGCTGCGACCTCGGCCCGTGCAAGGGACCGAGTTCTATCAATCGGCGGCGGAGGATCCGGGCCTATTGGAGTGGGCCCCGGCTTACGCGCGGATCGCCCGCGGGGGTGACCTCGGCTTCACCACTGGCCCCTGGCGTTACAGCCCGTCGCGAACGAACCCCGCTGCCGTCGCGGCCACCGGCCAATATCTCACGGTCTGGCGCCGGACGGAGGCCGGTTGGCGGGTGGCCCTTGATGGCGGGATCGGCTCGCCGGCGATGCCCTTCCCCTGGCGCGTGGAGACCGACGGTCCGGACGAGGCGGGTGAGCCACTTCCCGGCTGGCAACAATCCCAACGGGATGGCGACCTGAAGTTCATGGAGGGCACCTTCTCCCGTCGGTCTGCCCGCGCCGGTGAGGCCGCGGCCTTGGAGGATCACGGCCATAAGCGTGTGCGGGTCCTGCGTTCCGGCGTCCTGCCGATCCTCGGCCGCGTCGACGCCGTCCGGTTCCTCTCAGCTAACCGTCGCGTCACCCGCGACAACCTCCAGGGGCTGACTGTGGGGGCGGCGGGCGACCTGGGTTACGCGTGGGGGGAGAGCGAACTGCTCGGAAGCGGTACGACTCCAACCCAGGCCGTGCGCAGTTGGGTGCGGGTTTGGCGTCGCTCGGGCTGGAGTGCTACCTGGCGGGTGGCGCTGGACCTTGCGGTGGATTACCCGCCGCCGGAGACCGCCAGGTGACCCCTCGAGATGCCCCAGCCCAACCTGGTCGAGGCCATGAAATGGCTGCCTGGCGTGTTCACCTGGCGGAGGCGATGGGGCGGAGGCGATGGGGTCAAACGTGGACATTCGACAATTGCTGCGGATTCGGTGCACGGTGAGGCCATGGCACGGGGCTTGAGAATCCATGTCCGGGATGGACGGTATCACGTGATGAGCCGGGGGAACGGCGGGGAGCAACTCTACCGCACGGACGATGATCGGCATCGGTTCCTGGGCTTGGTTGCGGAGTTGCCCAAGCGGCACGGCGCGGAAGTGCATGCGTTCGTGCTGATGGAGAACCACTATCACCTGCTGGTGAGGTGCCGACGAACGGACATCAGCGAAACCTTGCGGTGGTTGCAGACGGCGTACGCGATTCGTTTCAACTGGGCGCATGGACGCCGGGGGCATGTGTTCCAAGGGCGGTTCAAGTCCGTCCTGATCCAGGACGAAGGAGCGATCGATAGGCTGGCGCGGTACCTGCATCTGAATCCGGTCCGGATCGGAGGGCTTGGATTGGGGAAGGAGGATCAGCGCCGGGCGCGGGTGATGGGTTGCGAGGACCCCGGACGGGAGTTGGTCGCCAGGAGGGTGCGAGGGCTTCGCGAGTACGCGTGGAGTTCGTGGATGGTCTACGCGGGGTTGGAGCGTTCGCCGGGATGGCTGACCATGGACCGGGTCCAGGGCGGGTGCGGAGGACGGGGGAGGAAGTCACAGGTCGCGGCGTTGGTTGAGTACACCGAGGCGCCGATCCGGCAGGGACGACTCGAGAGTCCATGGGAGGGATTGGTGGGTGGAGCGGTTCTGGGGGAGCGAGAGGAAGCATTGGCGCTGCTCCGTGCGGCTGACAAGAGTTCGGGCGGACAGGCGACGGAAGTCCGGGAGGCGGGCCTGCGGTCACGCGCTGAATGGGCAACGATCGTGCGTGCCGCGGAGGGAATCCTGGGACGGAGCTGGGAGGAAATGGCGAAGACCCATGGGGACTGGGGACGGGATGGTGTGATGGCGGTGGCGACGCGGGAGTTGGGGTGGCGACTGGTCGAGGTGGTCGAGGAGGTGGGTGGGATTGGGTACTCCGCAGCGTCTCAAGGGATACGCCGATTCTGGAAGCAGGTGGAAGACGGAAAGCGTTGCGAGAGGGGCGAGTTCGC
>JBBQML010000278.1:0-6440 GCA_038328885.1 Verrucomicrobiota bacterium
TGGGGTTCGGCCGGTAGGTGAGGCTGGGTGGGGTGCCGCTGAGGGAGCCACGGATGGGGGCCTGCGCGATGCCGTAGGTGAGGGCATTTCCGTCGACATCGGAGCCGGTGAGCGTGATCGAGACCGTGCCGTCCTCGGCGACGGTCGCGGTGGCGGCGGTGGCGATGGGGGCGTCGTTCACCGGGGTGACGGTGATCGAGACGGTGGCCGGGCCGGAGGTGAGAGATCCGTCACGGACGGTGAAGGTGAAGGAATCGGGACCGTGGTAGTTGGTGCTGGGCCGGTAGGTCAGGCTGGGCGGGGTGCCGCTGAGGGAGCCGTGGGCGGGGCCCTGGACGACGCTGAAGGCGAGGCTGTCGCCGTCGGCGTCCGCGCCGGTGAGGTTGATCAGGGTGGAGGAGTCCTCGGCGACGGTGGAGGCCAGTGAGTGGGCCACGGGCGATGAGTTGGCTCCCCCCAGGTAGACGACCTCGTTCGAGGGCTCGCTCTCCACGCCCGCGGTGTTGTAGGCGGTGACCGTGAAGTAGTACGGGGTGCCCGGGACCAGGCCGGTGAAGTCCAGGGTCGTGGCGAGGCCCGCGTCACGCGTCTCGCTGTAGGTGCCGCTCGCCGTGCCGCACCGGACACGATACCCGGCGAGGTCGGGTTCAGTATTCGCATCCCACCGCAGACGGACCGTGGTCGTCTGGGCGGTGATCACCGGCGCGACGGTGATCGTGACGGTGGCCGGGGCGGAGGTGAGGGATCCGTCGCGGACGGTGAACGTGAAGGAATCGGGGCCCGAGTAGTCGGCCGCGGGATGGTAGCTCACGCTGGGCGGGGTGCCGCTGACGGTGCCGTGGGCGGGGCTCTGGGCGATGGCGAAGGAGAGGTTATCGCCGTCGATATCGGACCCGCCGAGGGTCAGGGAAACCGCGGCGCCAGCGGCGACGGTCGCGGTGGCGGCCGTGGCGGTCGGGGCGTCGTTCACCGGGGTGACGGTGATCGAGACGGTGGCCGGGGCGGAGGTGAGAGATCCGTCACGGACGGTGAAGGTAAAGGAATCGGGACCGTGGTAGTTGGTGCTCGGGCGGTAGGTCAGGCTGGGCGGGGTGCCGCTGAGGGAGCCGTGGGCGGGGCCCTGGGCGATGGCGAAGATCAGGGAATCACCGTCGGCGTCCGACCCGGCGAGCGTGATCGCCTTCGTCGCATCCTCGGCCACGGTGGCTGTCATCGAGGTGGCAAGCGGCGGCCGGTTGCCGGCTGGGCTGTGGATGACCTCGTTCGAGGGCTCGCTCTCCACGCCCGCGGTGTTGTAGGCAGTGACTGTGAAGAAATAGGGTGTGCCGGCCGCCAGCCCGGTGAATTCCATGCTCGTGACGAGACCGGCGTCCCTCGTCACATCGTGAGTGCCGCTGGCCATGCCGCAGTGGACGCGGTAACCGCCGAGGTCGGACTCCGTGTTCGGATCCCACTGAAGGCGGACCGAGTCGGCGAGAGTCGTGCCGCCGGCAAGCAGGAGCAGGGTGAAGGTGAGGAGGATTCCCCAAATCAGGGTGCGGCGGGGACCGCGGGCGGGGAGCCTGGTGGCTTCGTTGCAGGAGGAAGCGGGTGGTGTGAAGCTGCGGTCCTGGCGCTTCAACGGGGCGGTAGCCTTCATGGAATCTTACTCGGCGTCTTTCACCGGGGAGTTAAGTGTCCTTACTCGACGTTCCCCGTTGTCAGACGGTCATTCTTTAGGATTTGAAGGCACTTAGAGTCAATTGAGCGGGTCTAACTCCTTTCGAGCCGGTCAGGGGCTTAGGCGTGTGTCTCTTGGATGGGTTGGATTTGACGGATCGAGTAGGTTGTTGCCGGCCTGACTCACATCCTAATGGTCGAGTTAGAAATTCATGTCATGGCGGTGACCTAGTCTGTCCGGGAGGGCGACGGGGTGCGTACCGGGTCCGGGTAACTCCGGCCGGCTACCGCCTCGCCGCTGGCGAGCCCGCTAAGTGGTGCGACTAGCCGGACCGCTCAGTCCGGACGGATGGCGGATGACTACGTACTGAGTCGGGCGGGATGGCGTACCCGGGCCCGGTGGCGACGGCGCGGGGCTCCTGCGGCCCCTGCGCCAGGGTGGGATTGGGCCGTTGCCGGGTCGCACCGGGGAGGGAGGTCCTCCCGGGTTCGATCCAGCGTCCGGGTTTCTACGTAGGGCCCGGGTCGCCCGGCCATGACCGCGAGGACTCCCGGTCGTCTGACGGTGCGTGGGCCCTACGTAGCGTGACCCGGCACGCCCTCGTAGCCGGGACCCTCCACGGGATCGCGGGCAGGATGAACCGTCCGCAGCAGGACCACTACGCCCCTGCGCCGTCGTGAGTTTCTGAAGCCCGCTACCGTGGGGGCCACCGCGTTGGGTGGGTCGGGCGGATCATCCCGCCCGCAGGGCGTCCATCGGATCCACCCGCCCGGCGCGCCGGGCGGGAGGCCAGGCCGAGAGCGCGGCGATCGACGTTTACGCCCCGAGGACGAGCGCAAACATCTGCGGGTCGTTCAGGAACGGGGCATCGGTGTCCCGATGTCGGGACTGGAACAGCGGCTCAGGGCAGTTCCGCGCGCAGGCTCACGATCCCGTACGCCGGCACGTCGAGGTCGGGTTCCAGCTTCCGGAGCGGTTTCTCGGTCAGGTCGGTGAGCCATACCGCCGCGGGGGTTGCCGCGCCCCAGCGGAGTCGCACCGACCGGTCGACTCCCGCCACGCCGAACAACCGCAGGATCAGGGCCTTTCCGTCCTCGCTGACCTTGACCGTTTCCACCAGCACATCCGGGGATGAAACACTCAGCAGGGGCCGGCCGGGGGCCGTGCGGGGTCGGGCGGCGGCCACGACCAGGGGACGCGTGCTCTCCACCCCGAAGCGCGCGGCGTCCGCCGCCGAGTAACCACCCCTGTGGGCCCGCAGGGCGTAGCGGAACGTGGTCACCCCGGGTTGGTCCGCCTTGTAGTTGGTGAACCAGTGGTTGTTCTGGGCCCAGGAATAGAGGGTTGTGGAGTCGATCGCCTCGCTCAACCACTCGTCGTACCCCACGGCCCCCATGAGGTTGGCGGTGAGGCCGCCGACCTCCATCAACGGTGCGTCGATGGGCGCCCAGGTGACGCCGTGGTCGGCGTTCGACACGTCGACCCAGCGTTGGACCGTGAACCAGTTCCGACACGCGCCGGGGAGTTGATCCACGTTGGGTCGAACCACTCCCCAGGGGGTTTCCATGCGCACGGTTCCGCCCGGCACCTGAAAGCCAAATCCGAAGTGGACGCTGTCCTTCTCCCGCACCGGGAGACGGTCGACATGGTTGATCAGTTCCACGCGATCCAGGCCTTCGACCACGCGCACCTCTCGCACCAACTGATGGCAGCCCGGCGCCCCGGACTCGATCCGCAACGTGGCCACCAGGGGGCCCGGGTCCACGACATTGATGCTTACGGGCCCGTTCGCCTGTGCCGCCGCGGCATTGGTGCCCAGGACATAGCGGAAGTCGTTCAGGGCCACCGCGGAGGCGGGATTCACCAGATCCCCCTCCCAGCCGAGCTGGCGCAGGCTTCGGATCGCGCCCGTCCTGGGATCGATCACGACGGTCAACCGCGTGGTGCGCAGCTCATGGCCTTCGATACGGGCCCCCGCCGCTGCCGGGGTGGCGGCGGCGGCCAGGCGATAGCGACTCGCGCCGTAGGGCGGGACGTCCGTGGCGAGGAACGCCAGTTCCCCGGAGGCGAGTCGCTGGCTCGGGACCTTCGTGCCGCGATCATCCGTCACACCGAGGGCCGTCCCACACAGCTCCGCCGGCACGAGGACAAGGTCGGTCCGCCGCCACTGGGTGGTGTTGAAGACATCCAGCGCGGCTTCAACGCGTTCACCGCCGGACGCCAGGATCATCGCGAGCAGGTCCCGGGACTGCTGGTCGGCGTCGAGTGCGAAGGCCTGTTTGACCCGCCATTGGTCGAGCACGAAGGGAAGGTCGGGCTGCGAGATGCTGTTGTGCGCACCCCAGGTGTGTTCGCTGTAGAGCAGCACGTTCTTCCAGGCTTCCTCGATCCGGGCAGCCGGGCGTGTGTCAGGGGCCAGCATCGCGAAGAGCGCCTCCACCTGGACCAGTCGCTCCGCCGACGCCCGGTTGAGCGCCGTCTCACGTGCCGTCGACCCGGCGCCGTCCTCCCAGTAGGGGGTGAGGTCGCCGGCGAACTCGGGCACGAGCGCCTGATGACGTCGCTCGAACTCGCGGAAGAAATCGCCGGCCAACCCGATCACCACCCGGGGTGCGGCGTACTGCGCATTCCAGGCGACGGCCTTCTGCACGAGTTCCTCGTCGGGGGGCGCGTTGTCCACGCCGCCGTCGGGCCAGGCGCCGACCCAGTAGATAAACGACATGTCGTAGGGGAACTCGCCGGCCGCCAAGGCGGTGGAATGGGAGATCACGTTCTGGGTCAGGTCGCCGAGGTGATGGTAGTTGTCCACCACCCAGCAGAGCACCCGGTCCCGGCCGCTCTGCGACCGCCAATAGAAGGGCAGGTTGTCCCAGCGGTGGATGGTGCCGATCCGGGCGCTGTGGTTGGGGCCGATGGCGAAGTACTTCACGCCCGCCTGGGCCATGGTGGGAACGATGCCCCAGGTCCAGCCCGGCACATCGCAGATGGCGGCCGACTCCACCGGCACCCCGGTGAGTGCCGCCAGCTTCGGCCCGAAGGCCAGGCTCTGGGCGAGTTCCTCCGGACGGCACAGGCCGGTGAGCATATTGCCGTAGAGCGCGTCCACGCCCACCTCACCGCGTCGGACGGACGCGATGAAGGCCTCGCGACGTTCGGGCGTGGCCTGCCGAAGAAAGTGGTCGAGCGACCAGATCGCTTCGGGGTTCCATTTGAACCGGAGCCCCGGCGGATTCCCTGCGCTCGCCTCGGCCAACCGCATCGCCTTCTCCAGGTTCTCGATCTGGATGCGGACGATCTGGTCCTGCAGGTGGGTGTATCCGACGTCCACATGCGAATGCGGCAGCACCCAGACCTCGCGGATCTTCGGGGGCGCCAGGGTCAGGTTGGTGCTCTGCACGACCGTCCCGCCGGCCAGCAGCGTCAAGGGCAGGACCCGCGTCCGCTCCTCGGCGGCTGCCGCCACTTCGAGGCGGTGCAGGCCGCTCTTCAGGCGCACCGTCGCCACGTCGCGGTCCGCCAGGCGGACCACCGCATCGGTGTCGTCGCCCACGTGACGCAGGGTGAGGGTGAGAGGTTGCACGGCCTGGCCGCCCTCCCGTCGCCAGAGTGGCGGCACGTCGACCCGCACCAGACGCGTGCCGGTCGGTTCCGGGACCAGTTCGACCGCCTTCGGGACCTCGAGTCGGAGGCTGTCGTAGAGCGCCCAGCTCCCGTTGAGGGTGGTGAGGGCGATTTCGTTGCCGCCCCCGCGCAGAAGGTCGGCCGGGAACTCCAGCGGCCAGACATGTTCGCGGCCCTTCGAGGGATCGCCATAGATCGATGCGTCCCCGGCACCCTGGGGCAGTGCGGTCTCGAATCGTCGTCCGTTGATCTCGGCCCGCAGGTGCGGAGGGCTCGAGACCTGGGTATCGAGGAAATCCACCACCAGCCGGCAGGTCCCCGAGGTCGGGGCGGCCTTCAAGGCGAACGTGACCGTGAAGACATGGCTGCGACTTCCCGCCCAGCCGTCGGCCGGGCCCGGATGGACGTACGGCCAGTCTGTCTTCGGATCGGAGCGGCCTACCACGAAGAAGCCGTCGTCCTTGAATCGCTGGTACCCTTGCGGCGCGAGGGCGAACTCGGCGTTGCGATCGTCCGGTGCGCCGATCTGCCAGAGGACGGCCGCCTTCGCGGGTCCGCCGAGCAGGAGCACGGCCAGACTGAGCAGCAGGCAGGCAGTGCGAGAACCGACCCGACGCCCCGCGCCGCACACCTGACGCCGTGGAACAGGGAACGAGGGTAACATGGGAGACACGCTGGGATTTCCGGGGCAGGTGTCAACGAGCCGGGGATGGCGCGCGGAGCGGGACCACCGGGCTGGCCGCGGCGCGTTGCGTCCGTTCAGAGGGTCGTTCCTGGGATTGTGCGATCTCGTCTCGGGATCGGGGGGCGCCCGGGGTGGACGCCGTGCGGCGCCGCGGCGCCGATGCCACGACGATAGTTTCGCCACCGCTTGGTTGACGCGCATCCCCCCCTTTCTAGCGTGCTCCAACAGCCTTGGGTCAGGGGACCCTGGCTCCATCGTTGACCCGGGTGGCCGAGCGACCCCGACCTGCCGGAAGTCAGCCCACCGCCGCGAACCTCACGCCATCCTATCGACCGCCGTCCCTCCATGAAAACACCGCACGCCTCCGGGCCCGTGTCGGCCTCCCACGCGGCGCTCCTCCGTTTCGTCGCCGTGCTCTCCCTGTGCGCCTCCCTCGGAGCCTTCGCTCCCCCCACTCGTGCCGACGCCACGCCC
>JBBQML010000279.1:0-6440 GCA_038328885.1 Verrucomicrobiota bacterium
ACCTGCCCATGCCGACGGAAGACGAGTACCGGGCGGTTCTGGACGACTACATCCGGCGCTACGCCAACAACCCGAGGATCGTCTTCGACCTCGATGCTGAGGGGAAGGATCAGCTCGTGAAGGCGTGTCAGGGGTTGACGAAATGCGAGGCCGAGAACGCGCTGGCGAAGGCAATCGTGGGCCGCGGACGCCTTGGCAAGGACGACGTGGGCGCGATCCTTGCGGAGAAGGAGCAGATCATCCGGAAGTCGGGGATCCTGGAGTACATGGCATCGGTGGAGAGCTTTCAGACGATCGGCGGGCTGGCCAACCTGAAGGATTGGCTGCGACAGCGGAACAAGGCGTTCAGTCAGCGGGCGCGTGACTTCGGCCTGCCGCACCCGCGGGGAGTGCTGCTCGTCGGGGTGCCGGGTTGCGGCAAGAGCCTCGCGGCAAAGGCGGTGGCGGCAGAATGGCAGAAGCCGCTGGTCAAGTTTGACCTGGGCCGCGTGTTTGCCGGCTTGGTGGGCGAGAGCGAGGAACGAATGCGCCGAGCGCTGTCGGTGGCCGAAAGTGTCGCTCCTGCGGTGCTGTGGATCGATGAGCTGGAAAAGGGTCTGTCGGGCCTCGGCGGTGGTGGCGACGGCGGAGTGGCATCGCGTGTATTTGGGAGCCTCTTGACCTGGATGGAAGAGAAGCAGAAGCCGGTGTTCGTGGTGGCGACGGCCAACGACATCTCCCGCCTGCCCCCGGAATTGCTGCGCAAGGGCCGCTTGGACGAGATCTTCTTTGTGGACCTTCCGAATTCCAGGGAACGGGCCGAAATCCTGATGATCCATCTGGCGCGCCGGCAGCGCGATCCGGGGCAGTTCGACATCGCCGCGCTGGTGCACCAGACGGACGGGTTCAACGGCGCGGAACTGGCCGAGGTGGTGACCAACGGGTTGTTCTCGGCGTTCTCGGAGCGGGCTGAGGAGCCGCGATTGGATTCCCGGCACCTGCTTCAGGCGGCTCGGGAATTGGTGCCGCTCTCGCGGTCGAGGGCTGCGGACATCGACAGGCTGCGGGCGTGGGCGGCCGAGAATTGCCGACCCGCAGGGCGCCTGGCAGACGCGCCACCCGGATCGGCCAGCGGGCCCAGCGAGAGCCTGGTGGAACGTCAGGCGCGGAGGCTGGACCTGGAGTAAGCGCGGGGAAGCCTCGGACTCGCGCAGAGATGCGGAGATCATGAAGCCCAAAACCGAGTGTCAGACTGAGGTCGGCGATCTTTCGGGTCCTCCGCGTCTCCGCATCTCTGCGCGAGATTCCCTCCGGGTCGCGGCCTTCGAGCCTCGGTCGCTGGTGAACGGTCCCGGAGTCCGGGCGGTGTTGTGGGTCCAGGGTTGCGGCCGGCGGTGCCCGGGGTGCTTCAACCCGGACTTCCTTTCACGCGAGGGCGGCCGGTGGGTGGCGGTGAGCGAGGTTGTGCGCTGGATCGAAGATGCAGGGCGCTCGGCGAGTGGCCCGATCGAGGGTGTCACGTTCTCAGGCGGGGAACCGTTCGATCAGGCGGAGGCACTGGCTGCGGTTGCCCGATCGGTGCGAGAGCAAGGTCTTGGCGTGATGGTCTTCACCGGGCATCCATGGGCGGATCTCCGGGAGGGCGGCCGGGCCGGGTGGGCAGAGTTGGTGGCGGCCAGCGACCTGCTGGTGGCCGGGCCGTATCAGCGGGAAACACCGGGAGCGCACCCCTTGCTGGCCAGCGGGAATCAGGAGTTGGTCCACGTGAGCACGCGCTACCCTGAAGCTGTCAGCGGTGGGGTCCGGCGGCGGGTCGAGTTTCGGATCGGGGCCGATGGCGACGCCCGCGTCACGGGCTTCCCCTCCGGGAACCTGAGGGGGCGCGGGGAACTCGGGACGGAACCGGCGTCGGTCCACATCCCGCCGGTGGTTCGACCTGGACCGGGTTGCAGAATGGAAATGCAGATTCCGGATCGCAACCCATGAGGATTGCGCGGAAAGCCCTGGAGCGGGTGCTCTCCTTGGCGGGACGGTTCCCCGCCTTGCCCCTTCTCGGGCCGCGGCAGTTGGGAAAGATCACGCTCGCCAGGGAGGGGCTGGGGCATGCCTATTTCGATCTGGAGAAGCCATTGGATCACCGCCTCTTCGCCACGGATCCCGAGCTGGCGCTGCGGAACTTCGCTCCAGCGCTGATTCGCGATGTGTCCGAGCCGGTGGCGGGTCGGGTGGGGATCGTTGAGCTGACGCCGTTCCTGGCGGCGGAGGTGCCGAAGATCGCGATCGAGAAGCTGTGGCACCGGGGCGGATTCCCGGACGCGTTGTTCGCGGAGAGCGACGCGGCGTGGGACGATTGGGAGGAGCAGTATGTCCGGACGTTCGTCGAGCGTGACATGGCGCGGTTCGGAACCTGTCAATCCCCGACCCAGTTCCACACCCTGCTCTCGGTGCTGGCGCCCCAGCAGGGAGGGCTCCTCAACGCGTCGAGCCTGGCCCGGGCGCTCGGCATCACGCACCACACGTTGCAGCACGCCGTGGATCTGTTTGAGGCGCACTTCCTGGTTCGCCGCCTCCGGCCTTACCACGCGAACGTCGGCCAGCGGCTGGTGAAGTCGCCGAAGTTCTACGTGCGGGACAGCGGGTTGCTGCATCACCTGCTGGGGGGTCGCGATGTCGAGGCGCTGAAGCGGACGGCATTGCGGGGGATGTCGTGGGAGGGGTTCGTGATCGAGAACCTGATCGCGTTGGAGTCGTTGGCGCGGCCCTCAAGCCGGTTCTGGTTTCATCGCACGCACTCCGGTTCCGACGTGGACCTGATCATTGATCGCGGAGACCGGCGGATCGGGGTGGAGGTGAAGATGGCGGCGGCAGTGGGGACGCGGGAGGCGGCGGGTCTGGCCCAGGCGCGGGCGGACGGCGTGATTCACGAGGGCTTCCTGCTGCATCACGGCGATCGGGATTTCGCGCTGGGGGAGGGCATTCGGGCGGTGCCGGTGACGCCGGTGCTGCGGGGAGATTCGTGGCCGGCGTTGCTGTCCGCGGCCGGAGGGGATGTCGGCGGAGAATCCAACCATGCAAAAGCTGGGTGATTTCGAAATCGAAGGGCGCCTGGGCCGGGGCGGCTTCAAGACCGTGTACCGCGGGCGCAATCTCGCCTGCGGAGTGAACGCGTATCCGGCGGCAGTGGCGCTTTGTGTGCCGCACACGCAGGACGAGGAGGCCCAGGCCCTGCTGCGCAACGAGCATCGGACGTTGGCGGCACTGGAGCATCCGGGGATTGCCCGCATGCTGGGGCTTGAACGCGACGGGGAGACGCTCTTCGCCGTGATGGAATTGGTGGAGGGACAGACCGTCGCGGAGCGGCTCAAGCAGGCAGGTCCCCTGCCGTGGGCGGACGCGGTGGCGATTGCCCGGCAGGTGGCCGCGGCACTCGATTACGCGCACGAGGCGCTCGTGTTCCACCGGGACGTGAAGCCGGCCAACGTGAAGGCCGCTCCCGATCCCGCCACGCCCGGCGGTTGGCGGGTGAAGCTGCTCGATTTCGGCCTCGCGCGGTTGCTGACCCATTCGCAGTACGTGGCCACCACCCGGGTCGGTTCCGTGGCCTACATGGCTCCAGAGCAGTTCGAGGGTGCAGCGGGGATGAACGCCGATGTGTGGGCGCTGGGGGTGACGTTCTTCCAGATGGTGTCCAACACCCTGCCGTTCGTGGCCGGTGACGAGAGCGTCCTGGTGCGGAAGATTCTCTACGAGGCACCCGAACTGGACCCGTTGGAGGCCTGCGGCGGGGATGCCCGGTTGGTCGGAGTGGTCAGGCGGGCGTTGGAAAAGGAACCGGCCAAGCGCTACCGGCACGCGGGCGAGTTCGCGGTCGAACTGGACGCCGTCCTGCGTCATGCCGCGGCGGTCAGTCCGCTGGAGGGCGAACTGGAGGTGCTGTTACGGGCGCGGTACCCGCTGATGTTCATCGCATCGCATGAGGAAGACCGGGTGCTTGGTTCGCTGGAGCGCATCCGGCAGGTGATGGGAGCGCGGCAGCCGCTGGGGTTGTACATCTGGAGCGAAACCATGGGACTGCGCGACCCTCAGGGTCGTCCGGTGGCAGCCGGGACGGCCGGCGATCCACTCGCGGCCCTCAAGGTGGCGATCGAGGCGCCCGCGGAGGGAATCTACGTGTTCCTCGATCCGCACCGGCATTTCACTCCCATCAGCATCCGCTTCGCCCGGGACGCGATCTGGACGGTCAAGCGCCAGCGCAAGAGCCTCGTGTTCGTCTCGCCCGTGCTTGTGCTGCCACCCGAACTGGAGCAGGACGCCACCCTCGTCACGTTCCCACCGCCCGATGGGGAAGCCATGGGGGAGTTGGTGAGCGAGGTGCATGCCGAGGTGTCGCCCAATGCCGCCCCGCTATCCGGGGAGGTTCGTGAAGGCCTGGCGCGAGCCCTGATCGGTCTGACGCGGCGCGAGGCCGCCCGGGTGCTGCGCCGGACAGCGCTGGACCAGGACGGACTCGGGGCCGATGTCGTGACGGCTGTGACGCGGGAGAAGCGACAGGCGGTGCGGAAGGCCGGGGTCCTGGAGTTCTGCGAACCGGACGTCGGGTTCGAGGACGTGGGTGGCCTGGACAATCTGAAAACCTGGTTCGCTGCACGGCGGGAGGCGTTCAGCCCGCGGGGCGCCCGGTTCGGCCTGACCCCGCCGAAGGGCGCGGTGCTCGTCGGCGTGCCGGGCTGCGGAAAAAGCCTGTCCGCGAAGGCGCTGGCAAAGGCGTGGGGCGTGCCGTTGCTGCGGTTGGATATGGGACGCATCCGGGGTTCCCGGTTGGGCGAATCGGAGGCCAGGTTGCGGAGCGCGCTGCAAACCGCGGAAGTTGCGAGTCCATGCATCCTCTGGATCGATGAACTTGAGAAGGCATTCGCCGGTCTGGGGCAGGCTCAGGACAGCGGGGTGTCCCAGCGTTTATTCGGCGCGTTTCTGACGTGGCTGGAAGACCGGACGGCGGCCGTGTTCGTCGTGGCCACGGCGAACGACGTGGCGCATCTGCCCCCGGAATTTACACGCAAGGGGCGCTTCGACGAGACGTTCTTTGTCGGGTTGCCGGTCGCCCGGGAACGCGAGGCGATCTGGCAGGTCCACCTCCGCCGCCCGCGCCGGATCGAATCCCAGATCGATGTCGGCCGGTTGGTGGAAGCATCGGCGGGGTTTGCTGGGGCGGAGATCGCTGAGGCGGTGGTGTCTGCGATGTATGCGGCGTTCGACGACCAAGAGCGCCCCGTGCGGCAGGCGGATCTGGAGGCGGCCCTGACAGCGAGCGTGCCATTGTCGCGGTCGCATGCCCCACTGATCATGCGGTTGACGGCGTGGGGGCATCAGCATGCGCGGCCGGCCAATCGGGCGGAGTGAGCGAAGCTGCCGGGAAGGAGGTCTCGGGCAGGCTTCTGTCGGGAGCAAGGACAGGAGCGGCACCGGCGACCACAGTTTCGCGCGGTCAAACGTGAAACGGTATCGCTTCACGACACGCGGCAGGGCGGGGGTTGGCTGGGTCGGGCTGCGCGAGGACGTAAGCGAGCGTCTGCTGCGCCAGGTTCAGCACCTCGGCGGGCGTCAAGCCCTCGGGCAGCACGAAATCCGTCGAGCCGGCGCGTTCAGAAGTCCGAATGACCGTCCGGCCGTTCACGACCGTCGCCTCGAAGAGGCCACGCACGATCGTTTCGAGCACAACCTGCGGGGTCAGGCCGTCCTTCGCGGCCTTGAGCTTCGTCCCTAACAGGAACGCCGGCATCGTGATCTTCGCCATCCATCGAAGGGCGAACGTCAACCCGCGTTGAGCGATGGGACGCCGGCGGTTTCAGCCGAGCTTGCTGGTTCCGCCAGCCTCTGCGATACCCCGTCTGTGCGAAGAAGTGCCAAGCAGGAGTTCAGCGTCATCGTGGAGCGCGACGAGGAGGGCTATTACGTGGCCACCGTCCCGGCGTTGAGGGGCTGTCACACGCAGGCGCGTTCGCTCGATAAGCTCGTCGAAAGGGTCCGCGAGGCAATCGCCCTGTGCTTGGAGGTCGACGGGGCCCAGCCGTCGAAGTCGGAGTTCGTGGGAGTCCAGCGCATCACGGTCTGACCATGCCGCGGTTGCCCAGGCTGCGCGGTCGCGAAATCATCGCCGCATTGAAGCGGGCGGGCTTTGTCGTGCTTCGCGTAAAGGGTAGCCATCATTTCCTCCAGCATCCCGATGGCCGCCGGACAGTCATCCCGGTACACGCGGGCGAAACGATCGGGCCCGGTCTTTTGAGCAAGATCCTCGCTGACGCGGAGATCGACGCCGACACGTTCTCCCAGTGGATCTGAGAGGCCACTGAGCGCCCTGAGGGTGGATTCGATTCCGGGCACAACAGTGCCGGACGTGGAGGCTAGCCAACCGCTCTTGAAGCCTCGGAGCCGTCGTTCCGTCGAGCCGTCGAAGTCGGGCC
>JBBQML010000280.1:0-6401 GCA_038328885.1 Verrucomicrobiota bacterium
GAAGGTCCGGTTTCGGTTGCCCGAGCGGCAAGTGAGCAGCCTGCGGGTGGGACAGTCGGGACGCGTGAGCGTCAGTGCGTTTCCGGGCCGGAAGTTCACCGGGGACCTGGAGTTGGTGAACCCCGAAGTGGACCCGGTCACCCGCACCGTCGAGGCCCGGTTGCTGGTACCGAACCCGGAGGCCCTGCTGCGTCCCGGGATGTTCGCGCGGGTCGAACTGGTGCTCGGCCAGCGGGCCGAGGCGCTCGTGGTGGCCGAGAGCGCACTGGTGCCGTCGATGGACGAGTTCCGCGTCTTCGTGGTGGAGGAAGAGCGCGCCCGGCTCCGCCCGGTGAAGCTGGGAGTGCGGATGCCCGGCCGGGTCGAACTCCGGAGCGGCGTCTCGGCCACCTCCGTCGTGGTGACGGTGGGCACGCAGAAGCTCGTGGACGGCACGCACGTCAGGCCGACGGAGGACCGGGCGAGGACCTTGGCCGTGGCGAAGCCCTCACCCCCGCCCGCCGCCGAGCGCCCGCAGCCCACGGATCACTGATCACCGATCACCGATCACCGCTCCTCCCCCCGCGCGCCATGTCCCTTCCCGAACTGTGCATCCGCCGGCCCGTGCTCGCGGTCATGCTGAACCTGCTGATCGTGCTGTTCGGCGTGGTGGGCTACCTGCGGTTGCCGGTGCGCGAGTTGCCGGACGTCGATCCGCCGATCGTGACCGTCACGACCATCTATCCGGGGGCCAGCGCGGAGGTGATGGAGTCGGAAGTGACGGAGCGGCTCGAGCAGGAGATCAACACCATCTCGGGGATCAAGACGCTGGTCTCGCAGTCCCGGGAGGAGGTCAGTCTGATCACTGTGCGATTCAACCTCGACCGCAGTGCGGACATCGCGGCGCAAGACGTGCGGGACCGGATTGCGCGGGCGCGGCGGCTGATGCCGGAGGACATTGAGGAGCCGGTGGTCGCGAAGCAGGATGCGAACGCGCAGGAAGTCATGTGGCTGGCGTTGTACAGCGATGCGCGGACCACACTGGAACTGACGGAGATTGCCGAGCGTCAGTTCAAGGATCGGTTGCAAACGCTGCCGGGGGTGGGGGGCGTGAACCTGGGTGGCGAGAAGCGTCAGGCGATCCGGGTGCGGCTGGATGCGGCGCGCATGGCGGCGCACCAGATCACCGCCGCCGATCTGATCCAGGTGTTTCGCAACAACAGCATCGAGCTGCCTTCGGGACGGCTGGAGAACCTGGATCGCGAGATCAGCGTGCGCACCCTGGGCAAGCTCGATCGACCGGAGCAGATCGAGGCGCTGATCGTGGCCTTTCGCAACGACGCGCCGGTGCGTCTCGGCGAGATGGCCACGGTGGAGCTGGGGGTGGAGGACGAGCGCACGGTGGCGCGTTACAACGGCCGGCCCGCGGTGGGTCTCGGCATCGTGAAGCAGTCGGAGGCCAACGCGTTGGAAGTGGCCGAGGCGGTGAAGGCCGAGGTGGAGAAGATCCGGCCCCAGCTTCCGGCCGACCTCCAGGTGGCGACGGCGTTCGATTCGTCGGTGTTCGTGCGTCGCGCCATCACCGAGGTGCAGGAGACCATCCTGATCGCCTTCGTGCTGGTGCTGCTGATCATGCTCGCGTTCCTGCGCAACCTGCGCTCGACGATGATCCCGATGATCGCGGTGCCGGTTTCGTTGATCGGCACCTTTCTCGTCCTCAACCTCTTCGGCTACAGCATCAACATCCTGACCCTGCTGGCGCTGGTCCTGGCGGTCGGCGTGGTGGTCGATGATGCGATCGTGGTCCTCGAGAATATCTTCCGGCACATCGAGGATGGCATGGAGCCGATGGACGCGGCGCTGCGGGGAGTGAAGGAGATCACCACCGCGGTGCTGGCGATCACCGTCGCGCTGGTGGCGGTGTTCCTGCCGATCGCCTTCCAGTCGGGCACCACCGGGGTGCTCTTCCGTGAGTTTGCCGTGGCCACGGCGGGTTCGGTGGTGATCTCGGCGTTCGTGGCGCTGACGTTGACGCCGATGCTCTGCGCCCGGTTGCTGCGGCACGAGCCGGAGAGCCACGGCCGGGTGTACCAGGCGTTGGAGGGTTTCTTCCGGGGCCTGGAGCGGCGTTATGCCCGGATGCTGGCGTGGTCGGTCCGCCACAAGGGCGTGGTGGTGCTGGTGGGTTTGCTTTCGCTGGGGGCGACCTACGGCCTGTACACCCGGCTGCCGCGGGAATTCCTGCCCGACGAGGACAAGGGTTACGTCCTGATGCTCCTGTTTGCCCCGGAGGGCGCCACGAGCGAGTACACGGATCGTTACGTTCGCCAGGCCGAACAGATCGCGAAGGAGTACCCGGAGACGGAGGGCATGTTCTCGGCGGTGGCCCTGGCGCGGGGAGCGCCGGGTGAGTCCGACTTCGGCATCATGTTCGTGAAGTTAAAGGACGGCGAACGGCGGTCCGCGCTCGAGCTCGCCCGCCCCGGGGCCCCGGCGTCGATGTTCATGCGGCTGATCAACGAGGTGCAGGGCGCCCAGGCGATCGCGATTCTGCCGAAGGCGACCGACTTCTCGGAGTCCTTTCAATTGGTGCTGCAGGGGGCCGACCTCGCGCAACTCGAGACCACCGGCCGTCAGGTGGCGGCCGAGCTGTCGAAGGCGGGCATCCTGCCGCAGGCGCGGGTGAACCTGAACTTCCAGCAACCGCAGCTCACCTTCCAGGTGGACCGCGACCTCGCGGCGGGGGTGGGAGTGGACGTGCGCGCGGCGTCGGAGACGCTCCAGTTGATGTGGGGCGGGATGGACCTGGCCCGGTACAACGTCCGCGGGAAGGAGTACAAGGTCATTGCCCAACTCCAGCGGGAGTCGCGGTTGGTGCCGATGAACCTGGAGGACGTTTACCTGCGGGGCAACGGTGGCCGGTTGATCCCGGCCTCGAGCGTGCTCCTGCCGGCCGAACAGGGGTCCCCGAACGCGGTCAACCGGTTCGGGCGGCAACGGGCCGTGACCATCTCGGGGCAGCCGCAAGGGATGTCCCTGGGCGAGGCGGTGACGCGTGCTGAAGCCGTGTTGCCGGGGCTCCTCCCGGCGGGCACGTCGTGGCGGTGGACCGGGGAGGCGGATGAGATCAAGGAAGGCTCCCAGGAGTCGTTGCAGGTGCTGATCCTGGCGATCCTCGTCATCTACATGATCCTGGCGGCCCAGTTCGAGAGCTTGCGCCATCCGTTCGTGATCATGCTGGCCCTGCCACTCGCGCTGCTCGGGGCGTTCGGCAGCCTGTTCCTGCTGGGTACGGTCAACGGGATCGCCGTCATCAAGGCGTACGCGCCGCTGGACCAGTTGCCCGGGGTGCTGAGATGGCTGACGACGCATCTGCCCGAGGTGCCGGCGATGACGCTGAACGTCTACAGCCTGATCGGGATCGTGCTGTTGCTGGGCTTGGTGACGAAGAACTCGATCCTCCTGGTCGAGTTCGCCAACCAGCGCGTGGCGGAGGGCGCCGACGCGACGACGGCGATGCTCGACGCGGGCCGGATCCGCCTGCGGCCGATTCTGATGACTGCCTTCGCCACGATCGTGGGGATCCTCCCGGTCGCGCTGGGCCTCGGGGAGGCGTCCGGCAGCCGCCGGCCCCTGGGGGTCGCGGTGGTGGGCGGCATGATGACCTCGACCTTCCTGACGCTGTTCATCGTGCCGGTGGCGTACATCCTCATCTCGCCGCGGCGGACCCGCGTCCCGGCCGTGACCTCGACCGCGGCCGCGGCCGGGGTCGTCGACTCGGGTCCAGGTCGCGCGGGCGATCCGGATGCGGTGGCGGCGAAGCCGTGAACCGGCGCCGGAGACTGCAGGCTGGTGATGTTCCCGAGGTCCGATTGGTGGAGAGGCAGGGAAGCTCCGCAAGGTTCCCGACTCCCGACTCCCGACTCCCCACGCCGAGGGCACTTCCGCCAAACTCCAGTTGGCAATCGTCCATTCCCGGTCACCAATTCCCCCGTGGATTCTTCCCCCCTGCCTCCCGGTTTCTCGCGTGGCCTTCTTCCCGTCCTGGCAGTTCTCGCCGTGGTGAGTGCCACCGATCCGGTGGTGGCGGCGCCCCAGGTGGGCGTCGAGCGACTGCGGACGGAGGATGCGGACGCGGGCTTCGGGTTACGGGAGGTTCCGCCCCCGGTCCGCAACGACGCCGCGACGGGTGCCGATTTCAGGTTGGTGCTCGGGAAGGTCGATCCCAACAGCGGAGGTTTGGCGGCGCTGCATGATGGTCGCCTGCCCGGGGAGGAGGACGATCCGCGCGCCAACTTCTTCTTTGCGCCCGGCACCGCGGGGGGGCGGGTGCTGGTCGACCTGGGGAGCGTGCGCGACGTGGCGCGGGTGCATACCTACTCCTGGCACAACGGGGCGCGGGGGCCGCAGGTCTTCACCCTCTTCGCAAGCCTGGGGGATGCTCCGGGGTTCGTGACGGAACCGGGGGCGGAGGTCGAACCGGCGACAGTTGGATGGTCGAGGCTGGCCGCGGTGGATACCCGTCCAGCCTCGGGCGACCCGGGGGGACAGTACGGCG
This sequence comes from Verrucomicrobiota bacterium, assembly GCA_038328885.1. Taxonomy (GTDB): domain Bacteria; phylum Verrucomicrobiota; class Verrucomicrobiia; order Limisphaerales; family CAIMTB01; genus CAIMTB01. The sequence goes on from JBBQML010000280.1 coordinate 4,538, forward strand.
TGAGCGTGAGCGACCCGGCGGGGAGCCTGGGGCGGTTTCGTTACCTCCTGTTTGACGTTGCACGAACGGAAGCGGTCGATCCGTTCGGGAACACGTTTTTTGGCGAGATCGATGTGATCGAGCGTGACGGGCCGGCGCTCGAGCCCGTGGCGAAGCCGGGGGTGCCGGGTGCCGGATTGCGGGTGGTGGAGTTGGCGGAAGGGAGCGTCGAGGTCAGGTTGGATACCACCGCCACTCCGGATCTGACCCCTTGGGCGGAGGAGCAACTGGTCCCGCTGGTGCAGGATTGGTACCTGGAAATCGCCCGGATCCTGGCCAGCGACGGCTTCGAGGCGCCGCGTCGGGTGTCGATCGTGTTCCGCCCCGAGATGGCGGGGGTGGCGGCGACCTCGGGGACGCGGGTGATGTGCGCGGCGCGTTGGTTCCGGGAGAACCTCGCCGGGGAGGCCAAGGGCGCGGTGTTCCATGAACTTGTTCACGTGGTTCAGCAATACAGCCGTGCTCCAGCGCGGCAGCCGGGGGCCTCGCGTCCGCCCGGCTGGCTGGTGGAGGGCCTCGCGGATTACCTGCGCTGGTACCGCTATGAACCCCGGTCGGGCGGGGCCTCCATCCCGCCGGCCAGGATCGAGCGGGCCCGATACGACGGCAGCTATCGGGTGAGCGCGAATTTCGTGAGCTGGGTGGTCACCGAGCACGGACCGCAAGTGGTCCGGGCGTTGAACGCGTCCATGCGCGAGGGGCGTTACCGGGCGGAGCTCTGGCGGGAACTCACCGGCCAGTCCGTGGAGGAATTGGGTGCGGCGTGGAAGGCCGAGTTGGGACGGCAGCGCCGTGACGGGGGCAGTCCGGCACGCTAGCAGCCGCGCCTCAGGGGACCCCTGGCATGGTGATGGGGTCCGACGCGCCGGAGAAGCGGTCCACGATCACGGCCGTCACGACGTCGGCGGCGACGTTGAGGGCGGTGCGGGCCATGTCGAGGATGCGGTCGACGCCGATGACCAGGGCGATTCCCTCGGGAGGGAGGCCGAAACTGCCCAGCAGGCCGACGATGAGGGGGAGCGAGCCCCCGGGGATGCCCGCGACCGCGACGGAACTCAGCACGGCGAGGAGAACGAGCACGAGCTGTTGGGAGAGGGGCAGGGCGTGGCCGAAGACCTGGGCAATGAACAGGACCACGCAACCCTCGTAGAGGGCGGTGCCCGCCATGTTCATGGTGGCGCCGAGCGGGAGCACGAACCCGGCGGTGCTGGCGGACACGCCGAGACGCTCGCGGCTGATCCGGATACTCGTCGGGAGGGTGGCGTTGCTGGAACTCGTCGAGAAGGCGGTGACCAGGATCGTGGTGATGGCGCGGAAGAACTCGAGGGGCGGGCGGCGGCCGAGGACCTTGACGAGGATGGACATCGTGCCGAAGAGGTGGAGGGCGATGCCGCCGAGGACGCAGAGGACAAAGGCGAGGAGTTTGCCGACAAAGAACCCGACGCCGAGCTTCACCGCCACGCTGAAAACCATGGCGGCGACCGCGATGGGGCCGAGCGAGAGGGCGTAGTGGACGATGCGCGTCATCAGGTCGCAGAGCACCTGCAAGGCCCGTTGAAGTCCGACGCGTTCGGCCTCGGGGAGCTGCGTTCCGGCGATACCGACGAGCAGCGCGAAGACGATCAGCGGCAGCATCTGGAAGTCGACGATCGCCTTGGCGAGGTTCCGGGGGAAGAACATGTCGACCAGCGTCCCGAGGTTCATTTTCGGGGCCACGGCGGCTTTCTGCTGCGCGTCGTTGGCGCCCTGCTGGAACTCGGCGAGAAGCCTGGCTTTGGTGGCTTCGTCGAGTCGGCCGCCGGGCTGCACGACATTCATCAGGAAC